>NZ_JAIQZM010000060.1 GCF_023333595.1 Argonema galeatum A003/A1 | reverse complement strand
GTACCTTCAGATGCAGAAATCCCTGTATTTGTCAAGAGGGAATTTGGTGACTTCTACAAATCTATGTTCGCCACAGCCCACACTCTCCAAGGCAAAAAAGTAGCCTTTCTCGAATATGCTTGGGATATGAGTAATTGCGACCCCTGTTCAGCCGAACCACTCAATCAAGAAGAACTGCGTAAAGCCGGAGTCTTTTGGCTAACGCCATCCCAATCCAGCAATGTTTTTATCACCCGTCTCCATGTCCGCTATACACGCGATAAATTTCCAGAAGACTTGATGTTCCAAGAAACTTCAAACCGTCAAACCTTCCAGGGACGATATATTCTGCGCCATCCTTTTGAAGGCGATACTAACTGTGAAGCAGGACAACAATATAAAAGAGCTTTGGCTACAAGATTTGAACAAGAAGCGCAGACTTTAGCTAAGCTGACAGGGTGGAATATTAATGAGATTCGGAGAAAACAGCCTGTTACTCAAAGTCAACAGCAGCAACCTTTTTGGCGAAATATTTGGAATTAGTCATTTGTAATTCATGGTTTGCTACTGTAGGGGCAATTCATGAATTGCCCCTACAGTAGCAAACATTTGTAGCAGAAATAAATCTAAACGATATTAGACGGTGTGTTACACTAACGCACTCTACATATTTAATATTCTCTTGACAAACAGTCCGCTACTTTTGTTCTGCAAACCTAGCCAATAATTCCTCACGGGATAATTGCAATAGCAAAGGTGTAAATTCCTCTGGCGGGAATGCCAATATCTTGGCACTAAGTGCGGACAATTCCTCATCTAATTGCCCAAAGCGAATTTGCAGAAGATTTTCCACAATACGACGTTCTCCTTCCTGAATACCCTGCTGAATACCTTCCTGAATACCTTCCTGAATACCCTGCTGAATACCCTGCTGAATACCTTGCTGAATACCTTGCTGAATACCTTCTTGGATAGCTTGTTCCCGGTCTTGTTCGTAAAGTGGTGCTAATCTCATAACTAACTCCCTATCTTCGTCATCTGGAATTTGAGTAATTTGTAAGTTTTTTCGCAAGTTATTCAGCAGCTTGATAGCATTATAACGTAAAGGGTTATCTGCTGGAAGTGCGCTGATTGGCGAGCGAAAAATATAGCTAGGGACTAGGGGCTAGGGGCTAGGGGCTAGGAAGAAGGGATGTGTTTAAAGGGTTTGGTGGAATTAAGAACGTCCTAACTGCCCTGGTGGTTGCTATAGTATCCATAAATCTGGCGGTAGACAAGGCAGAGCCTTGGGATTAGCGTTACCAGGCTGAGCCTGGTAACGAGAAAATAAAGTTACTTAATGTTCCCACATCAAAAGTTTAAACTGCTCATCATCAACGCGACCAGCATTATACAATGTTTCGGAAATTTCCGTAATCTTCAGAACCGAATGTGCCCGATAACCATTTGAACGCAATTTATCTTTTACCCCTTTTTCGTGGTCGATAAATACCACAATATCTTCCACCTTCAAACCGACAGATTTTAACTTTTCAGCACCTTCGATCGCACTTTTTCCGCTAATCAAAATATCATCCACCACGACAACAGTTTCCCCTGGCTGAAAATTCCCCTCAATTACTTTTTGAGTACCGTGTGCTTTCACTTCCTTACGGGGATATACCATCGGACGTTCCAAACGTAGGGATAAACCCGTTGCTGTCGGCAAAGAACCGTAAGGAATTCCCGCAATCCTGTCAAATTCCAAATCCTTCAAAATCTCAGCATACGCGCTCAATATTTTATGGAAAATTTGCGGTTGAGAAATGATTTTTCGCAAATCAATATAATAAGGAAAAATCGCTCCCGATGCTTGCTTGTGTTCGCCAAAAATAATGCAGCCAATATCGTAAAGTTGCAAAACCAAATCTCGATGCGGTTCGGATTGCAACAAACAGACGTTCGGCAACCACAATTCGCAAGTGGGATTTCCCTGTACAATTCGCAGGCGTTCTTCATTCACCGTATCGCGTAACTGACGAACTGCTTCAGCGATATTGCGTCCCGGTTCTTCTATAAGACTAGGAGGAACTGGCACCAATAATCCTTCTCCTTGCTTATCCAAACCTGCTGCTAAAATAGTTGCCAAATCGTGCATTTCGGCGGCATCTTCTTGTAACAAAATCAGACGTTCTGGCGCAACTGCCCGGATGCGAGCTAAAATTTCTGGTGTGGCACCGACTTTCAATCCCAATTGTGCGGGAGTTCCCCAATTTTTCGCTTCGTTGACTAGATGCAGGTAAAAAGGTTGACTGGGAAGCGGGTATTCCTGCAACACCGCCGCACTGGGATTGCCGGTGTAGCACAGCACAAATACTGCTTTGTCCGGGTAAACTAAAAATGGCGCGACGTGATCCCATCCGGCGTAGGGACTCAAGGTGACGGCATCCACCCGCCATTCCTCAAAGGCAGTCTTGGCAAACACGGTGCTGGTATGGATATCGCTGTGTTTGGCATCTAATATGATGGGGATGTGGGTGGGAATTCGCTCCAATGTTTGCTTGAGCAGTTCCAGTCCTGGTGCGCCCAAGGCTTGGTAGAATCCCAGGATAGGCTTGTAGGCACAAACTAAATCTGCGGTTTGGGCGATGACGGTATCTAGCCATTCCCACAGTTTATCAGCATCGACAATTTCTGGATCTGGGTCAAGTCCTACGTAGAGTAAGCTTTGGTTGCGCTCGATCGCATAAAGTAATTTATCAAAAAACTGCATCTGATTCTGCCTTCCTCTGGTGTGATGTTATAGAGTCTATTACCACATCACCCCAGATTGAGGGAGATTTGGCGGATAGTCCATCTGCGGTTTCAGAGGATGGCCCGGTTTTGCATGGGGGGCGATCCGAAATATATGAAGATTTGTAAAAAAGGTTGACGAGTATTTCAGAGGGTTATTTAATAAATACAGAGGCAAGACGAGGTTAACCGCAAAAGCCAAGGAAAATTTCAACTGCCTTCACAAACACCAATTACTTATACAGAGAGAACCTGACATGGCTAACACCAACTCGATCGAAACCGGCATAAACTTTGGCAAAATGTTCAAGAAAACCTACATCCTGGGGATTTTGACCGCTAGCACCCTGGGAGTGCTTCCTCTGGGGGCTCAAGCTACTCCTAAGCCTTGCTGCCAAAGCAATACTGCTGGCGATAGCGCTGTCGTTCAGACGAGCAACCAACAGGCTAATGTCAAGGGTAAGGGTAATGCAGTTGTGCAAAATTCCAGTCAGTCAAATAACACTGCCAGTGCCACCAGGGTTCGCCCAACAGCAGGCAACCAAAAGAGGCCGACTCACGTTCGTCGTACTGTTCGTCCCGCCGCTGCCGCTCCTTGCAAAACTAGCGAAAAGGGCTAGGGGTTAGGGACTAGAACACTGATTCAGTAATACTTGGTGGTGCGTTTTTAGCTTGTAGGGGCGAAGCATTCGGGTAGGAAATTTAGGGTAGGAGCGATAGATTTTTTGCCCGAATGCTTCGCCCCTACGATTACTAGAGGAAGAAAAAAGAGGTTTTCTCCCTCTGGAGGTGCATTTACGGGAAAAGACTGCAATTTACCTTTTTTTTGGAGGCCGATCGCCAATTTTTAAGAGGGTTAAAGAGGCGGAGTAGCGATCGCTCACCCGATCGAGCTATTATCTCAATATAGTCTTGACGCGAAGCCATTCCCTCTGTTATGGTTTTGACATCAAGAAATATCGTTGAAATCAATATTTCGACCCAAATCATGTACATCGGCTCTTCCTACTTTTATTTTTGGCGTAAAGCGGTTCACCGGGAGTGATCCAATCTACGTATTGGAAACGAGCCGATGAACCGCAGCACAAAATCTGCGGTTCTTTGTTTTTTAAGGACATCTCAAGCACAATGACAGCATTTCTTTCCAGTTGGTTTTACGGTTTTTACTTTTGGCCCAGAAGCAGTTTCGGGTAAGTAAATGTCGTGCAAACGCACAACCAACACCCGGAACTGTAACAGGTTCCGGGTTTTTTTGTTAACCGCGCTTTTTTTGTAAGGAGAAACTCAAATGTTACACGCTCAAACTGAACCTCACCAGCAAACAGTTATCCAAATTTCGGATAACCTACAGATAGGCGGCAAAGACTTGGTAATTATCGGTGGGCCTTGTGCGGTGGAAAGTATGTCCCAGATGGAACAAGTCGCCAGTCACCTCGCCGCCGCACCAGTGCAAGCTTTACGCGGCGGCGTCTACAAACCCCGTACTTCCCCCTACGCTTTTCAAGGTTTGGGAGTGGAAGGATTGGAGATTTTGGCAAAAGTTAGTCACCGCCACAATTTACCAGTAGTCACCGAAGTCATGGCAATTTCCCAAATCGAAACTGTAGCTGCTTATGCCGATATGCTACAAGTAGGCAGTCGCAATATGCAAAACTTCGACTTACTTAAAGCATTGGGACAAGCAGGCAAACCAATTTTACTAAAACGCGGTTTAGCAGCAACTATAGAAGAATTCCTGATGGCAGCCGAATATATTTTAAGTCACGGAAATCCCGATGTGGTGATGTGCGAACGGGGTATCCGCAGTTTCGATAACTATACTCGCAACGTCTTAGATTTAGGTGCAGTTGCCGCACTCAAACAACTCACTCACTTGCCAGTAATTGTAGACCCCTCTCACGCAGTAGGCAAGCGCGAATTGGTAGCGCCTTTGGCGAAAGCTGCAATTGCTTGCGGTGCGGATGGACTAATTATCGAGTGTCATCCAGAACCGGAAAAGTCAGTTTCCGATGCGCGTCAAGCACTTTCTTTAGAAGATATGGTGCAATTAGTTCACAGTTTAAGACCAGTGGCGGAAGCTGTAGGCAGGCGCATTCCTACAATCAAAAATCAACTTCAACTTCTGGCAGCGTAGCAAATAGGATGGGTATTTGGTAAGCCCAGAAACCCGGTTTCTTGAAGAAACCGGGTTTCTTTTCGTACTTATCCTTCAATAACAAACTTTGACAATCTTTGCTATAACAAGCAAAATAGGATTAACAACCCCAAATGACACTACTCCCATGAACGTATCCCTGACACCCGAACTGGAAAAATTCGTTCAAGAAAAGGTCAAAAGCGGCAGATACCTATCTGCTAGCGAAGTTGTCCGCGAAGCACTGCGACTACTGCAAGAAGAAGACCAAATTCGGCAATTGCGCCTCGAAAAACTGCGAAAAGAAATTGCGATGGGAATTGAACAGCTTGACAGAGGTGAAGGAGTTGATGGGGAAAGAGTATTTGCAAGTCTGCGTGAAAAAATTCGTAAAGCTCGTGAGTCAGAAACATGAGTAACTATATCTTATCCCCTCTGGCAATTCAAGACTTAGATGAGATTTATGATTATATTGCCAGCAACAACTTGGATTCAGCAGAAAATTTTGTGGATAACGTTGAACAAAAATGTCAGAGTTTAGCACAATTTCCCAACATGGGCAAAAGTTACGAAAACTTACTCCCTCAATTACGCGGTGTTCCCGTAAATAATTACGTCATTTTTTATCGCCAAGTTCAAAACGGGATTCAAGTTGTTCGCGTACTAAGTGGCTATCGGGACTTGGAGGCAATTTTTTCAGCACAGGATAACGGCTAGTAGTAAATAGGATGGGCAATGCTCATCCTATTTTTATTGTTGGGTAGTTTCAATCCCTGAAAGGGATTAGATTTAGTTGCAACTATATCCATAAGTAGCTAGTATTGCTTAACTATTGTTTCAATCCCTGAAAGGGATTAGATTTAGTTGCAACGCTCAAACTTTGGCAATTCATCCATTCCATTATCACCTAAGTTTCAATCCCTGAAAGGGATTAGATTTAGTTGCAACCTATGAAGAATTTTGACTGGGGTTATCCAAATCCAAATGTTTCAATCCCTGAAAGGGATTAGATTTAGTTGCAACCCAAGAGCCTAAGCATTTAGATACTGAAAGTCTTGTTTCAATCCCTGAAAGGGATTAGATTTAGTTGCAACACTCAAAATACTTTTACTTGTGTTGGTACTTCTGAGTTTCAATCCCTGAAAGGGATTAGATTTAGTTGCAACCCAAATCTATCTGCCGGTCTTTATTTGAATCTGAGTTTCAATCCCTGAAAGGGATTAGATTTAGTTGCAACTCTTCGATAGATTTCAAGTCTCCTTTAGCTTTCTGTTTCAATCCCTGAAAGGGATTAGATTTAGTTGCAACTCCCAAGATCGAGAGCCACGAAAAGCACAAAGGACGTTTCAATCCCTGAAAGGGATTAGATTTAGTTGCAACTTTCTTGGATGTTGCTCGTAAAACCGCCAACTGTGCGTTTCAATCCCTGAAAGGGATTAGATTTAGTTGCAACAACTAGATCTGGAAGATTTGATATATTGCTTGGATGAGGTTTCAATCCCTGAAAGGGATTAGATTTAGTTGCAACTGCTCCCGCTCCCGTGGCGTCCTGATTCAAAATAGTTTCAATCCCTGAAAGGGATTAGATTTAGTTGCAACCTTGTTTTGTTCTTTACTTCAGAGAAAACATCATGTTTCAATCCCTGAAAGGGATTAGATTTAGTTGCAACTCATAGCGAGGAGAAGTTTCAGAAGCCGCTTCAGAAAGTTTCAATCCCTGAAAGGGATTAGATTTAGTTGCAACCTAATATTTACACTCGATTTGAAAGCCTCAAACGTTTCAATCCCTGAAAGGGATTAGATTTAGTTGCAACCCCCGGACGCCGGGACAACCTGGAACAGCACGGGCGTGTTTCAATCCCTGAAAGGGATTAGATTTAGTTGCAACCGTAGTGGTAGCGGCCCCGGAAATTGGGAGTACTTCATTGTTTCAATCCCTGAAAGGGATTAGATTTAGTTGCAACCCCAAAGACGCATTGTTGATTGTAGTAGCAGCGATAGTCCTGTTTCAATCCCTGAAAGGGATTAGATTTAGTTGCAACCCTGGGGAATACCGGTGAACTTCATGCAAGGAAAAACCTGTCGTTTCAATCCCTGAAAGGGATTAGATTTAGTTGCAACCCAGTCTGCTAGCGCGGCATCCTTGCGGGTAAGCTTTTCGCCGTTTCAATCCCTGAAAGGGATTAGATTTAGTTGCAACTGGCGTTCCTCCTGTGGATTGGCTCAAGTTTCGTAAGCCGTTTCAATCCCTGAAAGGGATTAGATTTAGTTGCAACCCTTCATAGAGCTTGATACCTTACGTAATTTGCCCCGTTTCAATCCCTGAAAGGGATTAGATTTAGTTGCAACATCTACTCAGCCGCCGCAGCAGGCCGAATACTACTATCTCGTTTCAATCCCTGAAAGGGATTAGATTTAGTTGCAACTAAGCCGCGCCATCAAACGGCTTGACCAGCTTAACGTTTCAATCCCTGAAAGGGATTAGATTTAGTTGCAACAATTATTTAAGTGAATTATTCTCGTTTGTAGGGTTCTTGTTTCAATCCCTGAAAGGGATTAGATTTAGTTGCAACTCGCTCACGGCTCGATCGAGTTCTGCTTGTCTTAGTTTCAATCCCTGAAAGGGATTAGATTTAGTTGCAACCACAGTTGCTGCCAGTGCCTCAACCACCGGGAGCAAGTTTCAATCCCTGAAAGGGATTAGATTTAGTTGCAACTTAAGCGATCAGACTGGAGATCTAGCTACAGCCCAGTTTCAATCCCTGAAAGGGATTAGATTTAGTTGCAACCCAAAGGCTGATGATCCGCATCACCTGGAAATGTGTTTCAATCCCTGAAAGGGATTAGATTTAGTTGCAACGGAACTTACTCAACAACTGAAGGAAAACAATGAAAACGTTTCAATCCCTGAAAGGGATTAGATTTAGTTGCAACTTCTAGTGGGGCACGAAACTATTTAATAGTTGATGGGTTGTTTCAATCCCTGAAAGGGATTAGATTTAGTTGCAACGCAAATTAGATACTGGAGAGAAGTATCATACTGTTTCAATCCCTGAAAGGGATTAGATTTAGTTGCAACCAGTTATCTTTACCCGATCTAATCGAGGCTGCTGAGTTTCAATCCCTGAAAGGGATTAGATTTAGTTGCAACCCAGTTTCTCCAGTAGACCCTGAATGCGGATTCTGTTTCAATCCCTGAAAGGGATTAGATTTAGTTGCAACTTCACAGGGATGTATGGCGCATCCAGAGCCAATAAGTTTCAATCCCTGAAAGGGATTAGATTTAGTTGCAACCTGAACTCGATAATTTACCTCTACCAATGCAGCGTTTCAATCCCTGAAAGGGATTAGATTTAGTTGCAACTATACAGAGCATCACATTTGGGCAAACTAATGAAAGGTTTCAATCCCTGAAAGGGATTAGATTTAGTTGCAACTCGCATTCCGACTCTGAGGTGATGCGATCACTGGTTTCAATCCCTGAAAGGGATTAGATTTAGTTGCAACCTAACAGCGATCGCGTACCTGCTGCTATTGATAAGGTTTCAATCCCTGAAAGGGATTAGATTTAGTTGCAACCAGATGGCTACCAGTACGACGGTGCGTATACCTCTAGAGCTTTTGGTTTCAATCCCTGAAAGGGATTAGATTTAGTTGCAACTCCACCCCACCACCTCCTCACTCCCAGCCCACCCACCGTTTCAATCCCTGAAAGGGATTAGATTTAGTTGCAACCTGAACTTGCCCATGTAGTTGGCGCGATCGCCTTCTACGATCCAAGTTTCAATCCCTGAAAGGGATTAGATTTAGTTGCAACTGCTAAGACCCAGAAGCCTTACGATATTTAGTTTTCAAGGTGCGTTTGCGACTACCTAAGATAAAAGTACCATTTCAGGCTTCGGCTTGTCAAGCATCGATTTTTATTTTTAGGCTCAAACCCTTATACCGTAAAGCTTTTAGACTTTGCGACTACCGTTTTTTGAGCCGATCGGCATCAAACCCTTGTGGAGTCTAGGTTTCAGCCCCAAAATTTCTCACTTTGATTTTTACACCTACCGATCGTCGCAAATTAAGGATAACGATCGCGTGCGATCGAATGTCCCAGTGTCCCGTTTGTAAGATCGATCGTCCGCGCTCATCCCTGAGTTCCAGCAATCTGTTGAGCAAACCAAGCCGCAGCACTACCATTCGTCCCCTCTTTCAAACGTGCCAAAGTTTGTTCTAGCAGGGATATAGATAATCCTTCCAGTGCTAAAGATGAGTCGCATTCTTGATAAGTCCCATTTGACTGCAACTGAAATGCAATCACCCGCAAACCTCTCACATCAATCACCCAATATTCGGGAATACCCAAATCAGCATAAAGTTTTTTCTTTTCATCTAAATCGGTTGCCAGAGTTGTATCCGAAACTTCTCCAACTAAGTTAGGCACTCGCCACTGATTTAGATCGATTCGACGCGGTTCTCCTTCTTGCCAACGAGGGTAATCTTCACCTAAATAAATTACCAAATCTGGGGCACCCGCTTGTTTTGTCGGTTTTTCTAACAAACAACCTCCCAACAAACTGTATATTTGTTCTGGTTTATTCAAAAACCAGAACCCAAAGATTAATGTGAACAGTTCGTTGATAGTAGCGTGATTGATTCCTTCCCAACCCATGTTAATTACCAAAAGACGGTTTATATGAAAAAACAGCCGCATCCTGTCGTTCTTTTTATCATCGCGATAAGTTAAGTAATCTTCCCAGGTAGCAGGTTCCCAATGATACAAAGTCTTGGCCAAGGTTGTCTGGCTGACTGTAGTAATTAATGCAGTCATGGCACTAACTTTAATTGATATTTAATAGTCATTATATCTTAATTTACAGACCTAGAAACCGGGTTTCTCTGAGAAACCCGGTTTCTTTTGCCTAACCTACAAGTTTACGCTTTCAATTTCGCTAGCACATTCGCCACATTTGCGCCAAGCTTCTCGATAGATTCTTGCTGTTTTGGATCTGTCAAAGCACCTTCAGTAGTGAAGACTTCATAAGCTTTGGGTATAGCTACTTGATCTGGCAGTACAATCACTCGAATATTGCCCAGGATCGATCGCAGATGAACTAAACCGCGCAGACCTCCTAACCCTCCCGGCGAGGCACTCATAATCGCTGCCACCTTGTCAGCAAAAGCAGCTAGAGGCGCTTCGCCTGCTGCTGGACGCGAAGCCCAATCTATGGCATTCTTTAGAACGGCAGTAACCGAGCTATTGTACTCTGGAGAAGCAATCAGAAGTCCGTCGTGCTGTAACATTAAATCTTTGAACTTTCGCGCATTTTCAGGCATCCCTTCTGCTTTTTCCAAATCTTCATCAAGTAGGGGCATCGGGAAGTCGCGCAAATCTATGTATGTTACCTCCGCGCCTGCTGTGCGGGCTCCATTGGCAGCAATTTGTACCAATTTCTTGTTGTAGGAATCGGTACGGGTGCTACCAGCAAATGCTAGGATTTTGGGAGTATATGCCATAATTGCTCGTCCGTTCTAATGTTTACTTACCTTGTAGAGCATAATTCAATTTTAGATTTTAGATTTTAGATTTTTTTGTCAGTAGGCGCGGAGCATACTGCACAAACCCCTAATTTAAAATCTTTGCATCCAAAATCTAAAATTGCTCATCAACGCTTTTTACTAGGAACTTGAATTGTGCGCTGAAGCTGTTCAACCAGTTGTGGATTCTGTTGCAATAACTGGATTAACTGTTGATTTTGTTGCGACATCTGTCGCACAAGCTGGGGATTTTGTTGTAATTGCTGTAGTAGTTGGGGATTTTGTTCTACCAGCTGTTGCACTAACATCTGGACTAACTCTGGATTTTGTAGCAAAAGCTGTTGAGCTTGCTGTACTAACTGCGGATTTTGTTGGATAACCTGCTGAACCTGTTGTAGATCGACTTGTGCAAGTAAAGTGGAATTAGAGACTTTCACACTTTCTGCTCGGACAGTCCCATCAACAAGTTTTTGGACGCTGGGAAATACCCAAATGGCTCCGGCTAAACTTGTAGTTACAGCTACCTGAATCAGTCGTTTCATAGTTGGCTTACCAATCAATTGAATCCAGTCTACTCTTAAGCCAAATCAAACAACAAAACTTCTGCTGCTTTCGTTCCCTCCAGCGTCACAATATTTTCATCGCCGAGCGCCGCCCCATCTCCTGCCTTCAGAGGCAAGTCATTGAGCTTGATTTGCCCCCGTGCGACCTGCACCCAGACATTTCGCCCATTTTTGATTGGGTGAACAACTTTTTCTCCCGGTTCCAGCAAAGTGGCGTAGAGATCGACATCTTGATGGATGGTGACAGAACCATCTCGCCCATCTCTAGAAGCGACCAAGCGTAGATTACCGCGCTTTTCTTCATCCGTATACATTTTCTGCTCGTAACCGGGCTGCAACCCTTTTTTTTCGGGCAGAATCCAGATTTGCATGAGATGCACTGGGTCGCTTTTTGAATGGTTGTACTCGCTGTGTGCAATGCCTGTACCAGCGGTCATTCTTTGCACTTCGCCGGGGCGAATCACCGCAGTGGTTCCCAGAGTATCCTTGTGTTCTAGCGCCCCATCCAGCACGTAGGAAATAATCTCCATATCTCTGTGAGGATGGGTCGGAAAACCCATACCTGCTGCAACTCGATCTTGATTGATCACGCGCAGGTCTCGAAATCCCATGTTATCTGGGTCGTAATAAGAAGCAAATGAGAATGTGTGATAACTATCAAGCCAACCGTGATTGGCGTGTCCGCGTTCTTCCGATCGCCTTACAGTAATCATTTTTTTTGTCCTGATTGTTTACTGTTGTTGCGCTATGTTTCTACTTTAAAACATATAAAGCTAAAATGACAGTATGCACTTTAAAGTAAGATACTATCCAAAAAGATACTATGGAAAGTATAGAAAGTCTCGATCGCATAACTTGTTCGGTAGAAATCACCCTCAAGGTGATTGGCGGACGCTGGAAAGTCTTGATTTTGCGAGAACTGTTTTTCGGGGTCAGAAGGTTCGGGGAACTGCACCGCGCCTTGCAGGGCATTACGCAGAAGATGTTGACGCAGCAGTTGAGGGAGTTGGAGCGTGATGGAATAGTCGATCGCCACGTCTACTTGCAAGTCCCACCCAAAGTCGAATACTCGCTGACACCGTTGGGAGAAACGCTCAAACCAATTCTCGATTCCATGCACGAGTGGGGATTGAAGTATTTGGAAGGGAGATAAAATAGCGGCACTAAGCTGAGGAGCATTTAAATCGAATAAAGAGACGGGGCTTATATGCCCATCCCACAAGAATCTCAGAAAAATTGACTGTAAAATTAGATGCGTAGCAGCTTATCTACCACCCTCGATCGGCAGGGTAGCTGGTAAACTCTCAAGTTTTGGCGGGACAGAGGTTGTCATTGTGGGGTGAAGGATAGCACCTGTTTTGATTATATTTACCAGTCGGCAAGGTTGAGAGAGCCGGAAATAGTAAAGCGTCAGCGTTATTTTAACCCAGAGATCGCTGCCGTTCGGCGATGCGATCGTCGCTATTTAACTGGAGCAAGCTTACGGTTGTTCGTCCTTCTGGTGTCAACCCCACAATTCTAAATCCCTCCAGCATGAAATGCTCATTCCATTGCTGTGTTCGCGGGTTGAATAGAAAACTGAAGGCTCCTGTTTGCGGATCGAAAGAACCGAGATCCGTACCTTTGTAACGATTACATCGCCAGCAGGCAAATGCTAGATTATCCGCTTCAGTAGCACCACCGTGCTTTAGTGCAATAGCGTGGTCAATTTCGTGTGGGAAAAAAGCAACACCCGCAGGAAGCAAACAATACTCACACCTGTAATTGGCTCTTTCTTCTACAAGGCGGCGAAGTGCAGCAGAGATATAAGTCATGTTGAAGGTGAATTTGTCAGATACCGCAGACTACCAACTTTGAGCATGATGACCAGATGTTCGATGCGATCGTACTCATCAAGTTCAAGACATTCTTGAGTAGTCAGTTCGCCAGCTTTACTGCGTTCCAGAAGAGTACGCAGACGTTCCTGCATTTCCGGTGTGGGGCCAAAAGCTGCGATTTGTTCGGGTGTGGGGTTGCTGGCAATAAAGTTGAGAATGTAACGGTAGATATGAGCTGGCAATGCTGGCTGTTGCAAGCTAAGGGCGAGTAGTTCGGGGAGGCGAGAACCCACCTGTGACAGTTGCTCAGATAGTTCTTCGGGTACTTCCAGGATGATTTGAGTCACGATACTAAACCTGATGAGGAGTCGTTCGCATTTATTCTAGCAGCGACGGTGGGTTCACCTTCTTCTGGTTGCTCAAATCACTAAAATCTGAGCCATTTTTTTAATAGTTTTAACTGGAAGAATCTAAGTGATCGGGAAGACATCTTGGTCGAGTAGTTGAAGGGCTGAAACTCCACTCTGTTTGCCCCTCTACTTCTCGCCCGCTCTTTTGCCACTCGATCTTTGCGGCTTCCCCAGCTTTCGTAGGTTGGGTTGAGGTAAGGAAACCCAAAGTAGATTGTGGCTTTGTTGGGTTGAGCGACAGCGAAACCCAACCTACAATTGTATCAACCATGAACCATGAACTCTAGAATTGAAAAAGGTAATCGCGGACGCAAACACCCAGTCCCCAATCCCCAGTCCCCAACAGACGGCAACTACCCCTAGCTCATACGGTTCTCACGATTGTAAAGTAAAGCCTCAGAGAGATATTGTTGTAATAACAAAGTACACAAAAGTTTATATAAGCGTCAAACTAAGAGAAAGCGCTTATTAAACCGCTCGGCGAGGTAAAGCCCACCATGTTTGAATACTTTACAGACAAAGCAGTTAAAACAGTAATGTTAGCTCAGGAAGAAGCACGTCGCCTGGGACACAACCTCGTGGGAACCGAGCAAATCCTACTGGGGTTGATTGGAGAAGGAACCAGCATAGCAGCGAAAGTGCTGAGGGACTCTGGCGTCACCCTGGAACTGGCACGGAAAGAGGTAGAAAAGATTATCGGTCAGGGTTCTCGCTACGTTCCGGCTCAAATTCCCTTCACCCCGAAGGTTAAGCGGGTTTTTGAGCAATCTTTTGGCGAAGCTCGTGAATTTGGACATAATTACATTAGTCCCGAACACCTGCTGCTGGGATTAATCCGCGAAGAGACGGGTGTGGCGGCAAAGGTGTTGGAAAATCTGGGTGTTGACCTTGAGAATGTTCGCACTCAGGTGATTGAGAAACTGGGAGAAGTGCCAGTACCTGCTGGTGGCGGTCAGGATAAGGAATTCGCTCGGCGTGGCGGTAAGACAAAGCTTTTGGATGAGTTTGCCATTAATCTTAACCAACTGGCAGCAGAAGGGAAACTCGATCCGGTTGTCGGTCGCGAGAAGGAAATCGAACGGGCTATCCAAATTCTAGGTCGTCGCACGAAGAATAACCCGGTGTTGATTGGGGAACCGGGAGTTGGTAAAACTGCGATCGCAGAAGGTTTGGCCCAGCGCATTGCCAATAAAACCATCCCTGACATCTTGCAAGACAAGCAGGTGTACAGTCTGGATCTGGGTTTGCTAATCGCAGGTACGCGGTTCCGAGGTGAGTTTGAAGAACGCCTGAAGGGAATTATCGATGAAATTCGTCAAGCTGGGAACATCATCCTGGTAATTGACGAAGTTCACAACCTGATTGGCACGGGAGCAATTCAAGGTAGTATGGATGCTGCTAATATGCTGAAGCCTGCATTGGCGAGAGGCGAGTTGCAGTGTATGGGTATGACTACCCTGGATGAATACCGCAAGCATATCGAACGAGATGCAGCTTTGGAACGTCGCTTCCAACCGATAATGGTAGGCGAACCTAGCGTGGAAGAGACGATCGAGATTTTATATGGTTTGCGCTCTGCTTACGAGCAACACCATAAGGTTAAAATCTCTGATGATGCTCTCGTAGCAGCTGCTAACCTCTCAGACCGCTATATTAGCGATCGGTTCTTGCCGGATAAGGCAATTGACTTGATCGATGAGGCAGGTTCTCGCGTTCATTTGAGGAATACTAATTCTTCTGCGACTAAAGAACTGAAGCAGGAACGCAAGCAGGTTACTAAAGACAAAGAGGAAGCGGTCAGAGTTCAGGATTTTGAGAAGGCGGGCGAATTGCGCGATCGTGAATTGGAAATTATCGCCAAATTGAATGCGATCGCCGACAACAAACAAACCGATAACGCCATCTTACCAGTTGTTGATGAAGAAGACATCGCCCAAATAGTTTCATCTTGGACTGGAGTTCCCGTCAACAAAATCGCTGAATCCGAATCCGAATTGCTGTTGCACTTGGAAGACACCTTGCACAAGCGCCTAATCGGTCAAAATGAAGCCGTGACAGCAGTTTCGCGTGCGATTCGTCGCGCCAGGGTTGGGTTGAAGAATCCGAATCGTCCGATCGCCAGCTTTATTTTCTCCGGTCCAACCGGAGTTGGCAAAACCGAATTAGCAAAAGCCTTAGCTACTTATATGTTCGGTTCGGATGAAGCGATGATTCGCGTCGATATGTCCGAATACATGGAAGCGCACAACGTCTCCAAGTTAATCGGTTCGCCTCCTGGTTTCGTCGGTTACGATGAAGGCGGTCAACTAACAGAAGCAGTGCGCCGTCGTCCATACTCAGTTGTGCTATTCGACGAAATCGAAAAAGCGCACCCCGATGTCTTCAATACGTTGCTCCAACTATTAGATGACGGTCGCCTAACAGATGCCAAAGGTCGCACAGTGGACTTCAAGAACACACTGATAATTATGACCTCGAACATCGGTTCCAAAGCGATCGAAAAAGGTGGCACCGGGATTGGTTTCGAGTTTTCAGAAAATATCACAGAGTCAAATTACAACCGCGTTCGTTCTCTGGTGAATGACGAACTCAAGCAATATTTCCGTCCTGAATTTCTCAATCGCCTTGATGAAATTATCGTCTTCCGTCAGTTGACGAAGGATGAAATTAAGGAAATTGCTGACATCATGTTGCGCGAGGTTTCTATTCGCTTAGTTGAGCAAGGAATTACGCTGAAAGTTACCGAAAAATTCAAAGAACGTTTGGCGAAAGAAGGCTACAATCCTGCTTACGGTGCCAGAGAACTTCGCAGGGTAATTATGCGACTCTTGGAAGATAGCTTGGCAGAAGCAATGCTATCCGGTCGGATCAAAAATGGAGACACTGCCATTATCGATATTGGCGATGATGGTGAGGTGCAAGTACGGCAGGATGAACAGCGAGAATTGCTACTTCAAACTGTTGGATAAAATGTAGTACCTTTCTCCCCTGGTAGCGATACCAGGGGATTTTTTATATTGAGTGAATTTCCTGTGAAAATAGTTCAAGAGGTATCGCTGATTAGTAAGGGTAGCTTTGCGGAATCGCAAGAATGGGCAGTTATTCAAAATGAGATTCGCAGAGGTATTGAATTAATAGTTTGGCCTCCTGGCGCATCAAACTTTACAATTAATCCAACCCGAAATGGGAACGGAGTTAAAGCTATCAAAGATGCTTGTATGGCTGCTCTTAAGGATGATTTTGGTTGGCAACTTGAAACACCGATAAATTACGCTACAAGAGCGCCAGGAAGAATAGATGCCACGAAAACATTAGATAATGATTTATTTGCCCTTGAATGGGAGACGGGAAATATTTCATCCAGTCATCGTGCGGTTAACAAGCTAGTTCTGGGTCTTTTACGCGGTGTAATTTTGGGTTCAGCCTTAGTGCTTCCCAGTCGCCGACTTTATCCTTATCTGACTGACAGGATTGGCAATTATGAAGAACTAGAACCTTACTTCGATGTTTGGCGTGCAGTTAACCTAACAGAAGGTTTTCTGGCGATATTTGTAGTTGAACATGATGCGATTGATAGCAACGTACCAAGAATTACCAAAGGAACGGATGGTCGTGCTTTAATCTAATTAAAACTTAAGAGACAGTTGCGTCCATTCCGATAATTCCGATCGATTTAACTCTTTTTGCTTTGATTTGACTTTTTTCTTACCCCTTGCGGATTCCCAATCTTCCACCTGTCCGTTTGCTAAGTCAGTTAGGCGGCGGACTGCTGGCTGTATATCACCAATTTCTGTACCCAGCCAATATCGATGCAATTTTTCAGCCGCATAAAATGTAGTACCAGAACCTCCAAAGGGGTCAATTACAATTTGTCCTGGATTCGACGCCATAGCAATAATGCGTTCCAGCATGATAGGAGCTAATTCATTGGCTCCCCTTTTTTTATGTTGCTTATGTCGTACTGGGGGGATATCAGTCCACAGTTCCTCAAGTTCAGTCCAGAAAACTTCCTCGTTAATACGATCGGCAGAAGCATCTTCCCAAACATCTTCAGGCGTATCCCAAACATCCATTAAATTAATACCTTTGGGATTTAACTTTTTGCGATGTCCGCCATAATCTCGGATTTCACCGCCACAATGTCGGCAAACTTGAATCGGTGTATAAACTTTATTAAAAACTGCTGGTTCTCCTTTTGTATAGTAAAGCAATCCATAGTGAGCCGGAGACATTCTCTTTCCGCGAGGAAAATTTTTCGGCATCCTACAGGCAATCCAGTGCCGAAAAACCATTCCTTGTTGATTTAGATATGCACCGTACTCAATACACCACTTGGGTAAGTTAAAAATAAATAAACTGCCACCAGGTTTCAGGACGCGAATACTTTCACTAATCCACTGCTTTGACCAGGTAATATATTCCTCATTTTTTTTGTTATCGTTAACTGATTTGCCGTAATCCTTGCCAAGGTTAAAAGGTGGATCTGCAAATACAATATCTACGCATTCATCAGGGATCATACTCAAAAATTTAAGGCAGTCTCCCTGGTAGAGAATGCCATATTCGCTTTGATAAACTTCACGTAATTCCAACTCGTTAGTCAAAGGTGATATAAGGCGAACAGGAAGCATGGAAATATTCTCTGGGTTACTTGCTCTGAGTCAAATATTAGTAATTTTGTTGTTTGGTGTCAATATAGCGATCGCGCTCGGCTAAAATTCATAGTCCGCTAATATTTAGCCATTTTCCCCCTGACATTTCTGCCAGGGTATTTTTTATTCAATTACTTTTGCTCAAAAAAGCGGCTGGCGAAACATGGAAAAATTCAGCTAATTTCTCAATATGAGTTACTGTTAATTCTTGCTTACCGCTCAAAACTTCGGAAACGTTTGACTCGGTTTGGAAAATAGGAATTAGGTCTTTCTCTTGGAGATTCCAATCTTCTATCAGAGCTTTTAGTAAAGCTACACCGAAAATATCGTCGATGGGATAATGAATTTCTTCGTATTCCGAAACTAATAAACCTAAAAGGTGTAGATAGTCACGTTCATCATCTGTAAGTGTACCGCGATCGATCAGAGAATCCATTACTTTTTGGGTAGCGTCTAATTCTTCTTCCGAGGTAATGGGACGAGGTGGAAAAGCGGCGATCATTGAGAGATAGTCGCTGGGACTAGGTGTACCAGGGGTCGTTTTTCCAGTTGTCTGTGTCATATTCTGCATGGGTAAGGACGTGGCGAATGTAAATTTCTTTGTATTGGTAATCTACAAGAGCAATCAGTCGATATTTGTTGCCGCAGATGTTAAAAACAGTAAAATTTGCAACTAAATCAGCGGAGGGAAAAGCTTGGCGCAACTCCACAAAGTTTCCCCATTCACTTTTGCTGGTAATCTTGTACCAACTTTCCAGATTAGATTTGGCATCTGGGTGCTTTTCCCAAAATTCTTTGAGCTTTTTTTTGCTGATAACTTGCATGAGAGCCTTTTTACAGGCATATTTTAGCAATTTGCGAGGTTGATGTCAAACAGATTTGGGGTGGAGCGCGATCGCTCGCTTAGTAACGCACCTTTACCTAACATCTTGTTGTCTTATGTTGCCCATCATAGCTAGCGCTATGATGGGCAATCTCTCACGACATTTATTTGGTTTCTTTGCCCCCAAATAGTCTCTTGATAGCAGCACCAGAGCCGACAATCAGAAAAAACCACACCTTTTTCAGCACAACGGCTAGAAAGAGCAGAAATTTGGCAAACAAGCCCGTTTTCACGGCAGCCGCGCCGACTCCACCAGCAATTAGGGCAGTCAGTCCAATCTCAGCCACCTTGTCTGTGCCGGGGATGAATTCGCTGTATTGCTTACCCGCAAGATAAGTGTAGTTTTCAATCAGTTTTTCTACCTCTGGTTTGGCGGTGGCGAACTTTTCAGGATCTACAACCAGATTGATGGAAGTAACTCCGTAACGACCGAGTTTCCGGGTGTTATAGTTGATCACTTTTTTGCCCTCGCTGGTACCAGCGATCGCCCATACTAGATTGTGCGTTTTTGAGTCATAGTGGGGTTCTTCCTGCCAACCTATGATATCAAGGCTAGGAATGCCCTCTGCCTGCCGTTTTTTGTTGGCCTCCTCAGTGGATTCTTTGATGTTTTTTAGAATGGCATCCTTGTCAATGGATTTCGACTCATCATCCTTCACATAGCCGATCGGGTCGTAACTCAATATAACCATCCAATCTTTCTGGCTTTTGTTGGGTATCACCAAGCCAATGTCCTGTTTGGACGGCGTATTTCCCATGTATTCCATGAGTTTATAGGTGTCTTCAGCATTGGCAAATACATAGTCCCCTGACATATTCAACTGAGCCATATCGTCGCCCATTTTGACGACCTGCGGACCGGGAATCCAGCTGACTTTGGGAAGTGAGCCTGTAGCAAAAGCGGGTGTCAGGCTCAGAAAAAGGGATAACCCCAAGCCAAAAAGAAATGATAAGAAAGAAGTTACAGAAATGATTTTTCTCATTGCATGTTTTCCAAACAATCAAAAAACAATAGTCTATACAAGCGCGAGCGCCTCTCGCGAAGGATAGATTAGTCCAGCGTAACCGATCAGCTTGTTGCCAGCTACTCCTAAACCAGGAACGAGAAAAACAACGGTAGTCGGCGCAAACGTTACACAATCATCTACTTTTCCCGGAAAAAGAGGGAATAACCTTAGTACGATCGCGATCGTCCTTGTCTTTTCGGTTTTCTTCAGTCCCCTGGTATTTGCTTGACGCCTGGACGCTCTTGTTGTAGTAAATTGGTTAAAATTTTAATAATCGCTAAAAAAATAGCCCCGAAAGAACGGGGCTTTTATTATAAGTTCCAGGGTAATCCATCTAACCTTCCCACTCCAAAAGTATTAACACCTCTATCTAAAGAGAGAAATAAATAAAAAAATTAGCTGCGATTATCCTGGGGAGGCGCGATTGTGTAAGGATAAGAGAATAGATGAGAAGTAACAGCACTACAATCGATTACCAACTCTGAGGGAAAGAGGCCAAGAAATGAGCTTAGTTTCTTGGAGATAACCCCAAGCGGCGGCGATGCGATCGCATAATTTTGTAATTTCCTCAATACCATACTCAGCGATAAATCTTTGCGTGGCTGACCAAGTTCTTAAATACCCAATAAGTTCTTCAGCAGTCCACTCGCAAGTCATAGAAAAGGGCGGTGGTGTTAGTTCAACAAAAGGAAAAGGAATAGTTTGATACTGTTCCTCTACCAATTTTCTTTCTGGAGGCCAAAACGGTTCAACTGTCTGATAATATTCGTGTAGGGCTTGATTAAGTTGCTCATTAGCAGAGGGAATAGTAAAAAACCCGTAGCACCAAACCGCGATCGCTCCCGTCGGTTTGAGGACACGCCGCACTTCTTGATAAAACTCTTCCAAGTTGAACCAGTGGAGAGCTTGACCGACAGTAATCAGATCGATCGAACTATTGGGAATTTCGGTGCGTTCGGCTGTGGTGGCCCAGTAACGAATGCGATCGTGCCCAAAAGCTTGAGCAATTTGCTTTTCACTGGCATCAGTCCCATAAATTTGCTGAAAGTAGGCAGTCAGACTCAGAGCAACTTGACCGTTGCCTGTCCCACAATCCCAAGCCAGTTCGCGCTCCGGCGTTATGGCGGCTAAGTACTCAAACAGTGCTTCTGGATAGCGGGGGCGGTACTTAGCGTACTCGCTTGCCTGGGAAGAGAAATGATCCGAAAAGTTCACGATTGATTGTCTCGTTAAAAATCCAGGTTAACGCAGCTATTTAAATAGTACTTGTTAAAAATTATTAAATTGATAGTAACACTCAAGAAGTTAGCATGGTATTTGACCCACCAGTTCATTCCGGTTAAACAGGAGGCGGTCGCCTCCTACACTTCCAGGCTCAGCCTGGGAACCAGATTGCGAGGCTCAGCCTCGGTTATCTTAGACTTAAACTACAACTAAAGCTAAGCAGCAACCGTTGGAGGGTTTCTTCCTGAGTTTTTTTCTTATTCTCAGCCTTGTTGCCATAATTAAATCATTGCTAATAGGAGAAAACCAATGCCCGAAACAAAAAAAATAGCTGTTGTCACTGGTGCCAATCGCGGACTGGGGTTTGAAACTTGTCGTAAACTAGCACAACAAGGAATTCAGGTTATTCTCGCCAGTCGCGACGAACAAAAAGGGAAAATTGCAGCTGAAAAATTGCAGGCTGAAGGATTAGATGTTAAATTTTCTCCGCTTGATGTGACGAGGGTGGATAGCATTGAGCATCTTGCCCAGTTGATTCGCAATGAATTCGGAAAATTAGATATTCTGGTCAACAACGCCGGAGTATTACTAGATCCTCCAGGAGAAGTAGAAGGAAGTATATTCAACGCCAAGATTATTACTTTGCGCGAAACAATGGAAACGAATGTATACGGGCCTTTGCTGCTTTCTCAGGCGTTGATACCCCTGATGAAAGAACATAACTACGGGCGAGTTGTGAACGTATCTTCTGGCATAGGCCAATTGTCTGGAATGGATGAAATGAGTAGCACTTACCCCGGATATCGGATTTCCAAAACCGGTCTGAACGTGGTAACGCGGATGCTTGCTAACGAGTTGAAAGGCACAAATATTTTGGTTAATTCAGTTTGCCCTGGTTGGGTGAAAACTGATATGGGCGGCCCAAATGCTCTACGGACAATAGACGAAGGGGTTGATACAATTGTGTGGTTGGCAACTCTGGCTGACGATGGCCCCACAAACGGATTTTTCCGCGATCGCCAACCGATTGACTGGTAAAACTCGACCTACTTAGTCATTAGTCATTCCTCATTCATTTTTTCGGTATAAAGGTCGCCAATAGGGGCAAAATTACTAATGACTAATGGCATAATTAAAACGATCGCAAGGTAAATGATGAACTTCAGTAGCGATAACGTAACCGGCGTCGCACCGGAAATCATAGCAGCATTAGTTGCCGCCAATGACGGCGCAGCCATATCTTATGGCAATGATGAATACACCCAACGACTAGAAATCAAATTTTCGGAATTATTCGAGACTGAGGTTAGAGTTTTTCCAGTAGCAACAGGTTCTGCTGCTAACTCCCTTGCCTTATCAGTTATGACACCACCTTTTGGTGCCATTTACTGCCATGCCGAATCTCATATTAACCTCGATGAATGCGGCGCACCAGAATTTTACACAGGTGGTGCAAAACTGGTAACATTACCTGGTTCTCACGGCAAAATTTCTGCCGATGGCTTGGCAGCAGCACTTAAAAAAGCAGGTGCTGGCGTTGTGCATCACGTACAACCAGCCGCAGTTAGCATCACTCAAGCAACTGAAGCTGGAACAGTCTATAAACCTGATGAAATTCAGCGAATTGCTGGTGTTACTCGCGCACATAATCTCAGCTTACACATGGATGGTGCCAGATTTGCCAATGCTGTAGTCAGTTTGGGTTGCAAACCCGCAGATATCACCTGGCGTGCTGGTGTCGATGTTCTGTCCTTTGGCGCTACCAAAAATGGTGCTATGGCAGCTGAAGCTGTTGTATTTTTTAAACGCGAATTGGCAGAAACGTTCGCGTTTCGCCGCAAGCGTAGCGGGCATTTGTTCTCAAAGATGCGTTTTTTATCAGCGCAACTAGAAGCTTATATTACAGAGGATTTGTGGCTGAAAAATGCTGCTCATGCTAACCTAATGGCGGCGAAGCTATCAGCAGGACTTACTTCGGTGCCAGGAGTAAAGCTTTGTCATCCTGTAGAAATAAATGAAATTTTTATTCACCTGCCGGAAGCAGTCATTCAAAAACTTTTGGCTGAAGGCTTCCAATTTTACCGTTGGGATGGAGAAGATTCGACAACTTTGCGTTTGGTGACGGCTTTTAACACGAAGGAGGAGGATGTCAATGCTTTGATAAAAGTGGCAGCTTCCGATTCAGCGTCAGCTGTTACGATTACAGTAATTTAACGTTTTAAAGGGATGTACAATGAAAATGTTGCGGAATGCGATCGCATTAATTTTATCTTTCCTAGCCTTGATTTGCTTTGCCCCTAACGCCTGGGCATTTTGCGGTTTTTATGTCGCCAAAGCAGATACCAAACTTTACAACAAAGCTTCGCAAGTAATTATTGCCCGTGATGGTAGTCGCACTATCTTAACAATGGCAAATGACTATCAGGGAGATGTCAAAGACTTTGCACTTGTTGTTCCTGTTCCTGTAGTTTTGCAGCAAGAACAGGTGCGCGTTAGCGACCCGAAAATTATCGAAAGATTAGATGCTTTTAGTGCGCCTCGATTAGTAGAATATTTCGATCCAAATCCTTGTGCGCCTCCCTTTTTGCCCAGATCTGTAGCACCATCTGTAGGAGACATATCGGTATTAGAATCAAGTAATAGAAGAAGCGATCGCGCTTTAGGCGTCACCATAGAATCTCGCTTTTCCGTAGGAGAATACGACATTCTCATCCTCAGCGCCACCGAATCAAACGGTTTGCAAACATGGCTAATCCGCAACGGCTA
>NZ_JAIQZM010000059.1 GCF_023333595.1 Argonema galeatum A003/A1 | reverse complement strand
AGAGACGTTTCATGAAACGTCTCTACAATGTTTAGGCCAAAAATTCTCATGGGGTAACCAACCCGGATTTGGTATTAGCCCAACTATATTTGCCGATCCCCATACTTTTGTTTTAATGATGCAAAGCAGTTGAAAAATTTTACGTAATTATCACGAGGCCATTCCCGATCTGCCGTTTAATCTACGCAATTATACTGAAATCAGTACGGGGATCAAACAGAGCCCAAACAGAACTTCATTAAGGATTTCTGCATGAGAGATTCCCAAATCGGAAATTAGCCTCTAGAT
The DNA here is from genome assembly GCF_023333595.1 of Argonema galeatum A003/A1. Lineage (GTDB taxonomy): Bacteria > Cyanobacteriota > Cyanobacteriia > Cyanobacteriales > Aerosakkonemataceae > Argonema > Argonema galeatum. Next base: position 26,517 of record NZ_JAIQZM010000059.1, on the reverse strand, counting down.
AGATGAGGCAACTAAATAACCGCTTTTATAGTTAAGTATAACGAGCTTGACCCGGAAGAATGAGTAACTTTACTCAGGAGAAGAAGAACTCGATCCGGTTAACCGAACTCGTCTATTACAGGGACAAAAGGTAAATTTAAACCTGGTCGGGACGATAACAAGCACATCCATATTAGGTTCGAGCGGCAGAGAGTGCAACATTTATGAAATGCTCGAACTCAGCGCGGTTTATGAACAAGCATTTGATTTTGACATTATAAATTTCCATGTCGGCATTTCTGCATTAACCTTGATTTCTCAATTTAATTAACAGATTTTAATGAAGAGGCAAGATCAGATGAATACGCGCAGCAATACTTGTCCTTGTTGTGGAAGTGGACTACTCCGTCATATCCGCCATGAAGGCATCTATTGGTTTTGTACATCCTGCCACCAGGAAGTACCCTCACTGCTTTCCATTAGGATGCTGCATTGTGATACTCTAAAACAGCAGTCGCGTCCCCTCTCGGTGGTGAGTTCCTAAGTTTTGCTAGCAGCAGTACTTTACGGTCAAGAAAATTTCCGCCTGGAATCCGTGCCTGACCCCGTTCCAGGCGCGGGTGAAGTTGTGATTAAAGTTGCGGCGGCAACCACTTGCGGCACTGACCTCAAGGTCTGGCGTCGCGGCGGTCATGCCAAAATGCTGCGACCTCCCACTTTGTTCGGTCATGAGGCATCTGGGCGGATTGTGGCTGTTGGGGAGAATGTTTTACATTGGCAGGTGGGCGATCGCGTAGTAGCAAATAACTCCGCTCCCTGCATGAATTGTTTCTTTTGTCAACGTCAGGAATATTCGCTCTGTCCGAACCTGACTTGGAATAACGGCACATTTGCCGAATACCTGAAAATTCCCGCCCCCATTGTGCAGCACAACTTGTTGCCGATTCCAGATGACTTGCCCCACGCCCTAGCATCGATGACGGAACCGCTTGCTTGCGTGCTGCATGGGGTGGCGCGTTCCAATGTGAAGGCCGGCGATCGCGTGGTAGTTTTGGGAGATGGTGCGATCGGCTTGATGTTCGTAGCAGCTTTGGCGCATGGGGTCAGAGGGGCAGAGGGGCAGAGGGGCAGAGGGGCAGAGGAGCAGAGGGGCAGAGGGGCAGAGGAGCAGAGGGGCAGAGGGGCAGAGGAGCAGAGGGGCAGAGGAGCAGAGGGGCAGAGGGGCAGAGGAGCAGAGGAGAAAAGAAATAAAAATGTTCTGAAGTGAACAAAAAAGCAGATTTTCAGGTAATTATAACATACCTTAATAAGGTAAAAACTACCTAAAATCGAGAATCCAAAATCTGCCCAACTCACGCTCTGTGAATGAGGTCAATCTGAAATAAAATCAAAAATTGTTAAAGGCAGCTATGGTTGACACAGGTGATTTGCAATTTCTCGCCAATTCGATTCACGCGGTAACTTCGCCGTTTCGTTCTTATCTGAACGATCTGTATGACAAGTATCAATCCCTCGATGAAGGTGCTGTTGCGGACTACATTCCAGAATTGGCGTTAGCTAACCCGCAGTGGTTTGGCATCTGCGTAGTGACAGTTGACGGTCAGGTGTTTGAGGTGGGAGATTGCGATAAGTTATTCACAATTGAATCGATTTCCAAAGCATTTGTATATGGTTTGGCACTGGAAGATTGGGGTCGAGAGTATGTCAATACCAAGGTGAGTGTTGAGCCAACAAGAGAAGCGTTTAATTCGATTGTTTTAGATGAAAAAACAAATCGTCCCTACAATCCCATTGTAAATGCAGGTGCGATCGCAACCACCGATTTAATCAAAGGAGATGGGGCGACCGAACGCCTGACGCGCATCCTCGATATGTTCCGCCGTTATACCGGACGAAAGCACGATATTAACGTCCCGGTTTTTCTATCCCAGAAAGCAACGGGAAATCGGAACCGCGCGATCGCATACCTGATGCTTAATTTTGGCATGGTGAGCGATCGCATCGAAGAAACCCTCGACCTCTATTTCCAGCAATCCTCAATTATAGCGAATGCCCGCGACTTAGCAATGATGGCTGCAACCCTTGCTAACGGCGGCATCAATCCAATTACCAAAGAACGAGCAATTGACGAACGCTACGTTCAGGATGCGATCGGCGTCATGCTCACTTGCGGTATGTACGACTACTCTAGCGAGTGGATGTACCGGGTGGGGATGCCTGCTCAAAGTGGCGTGGGAGGAGGGATTACAGCCGTCGTTCCCGGAAAGCTGGGGATAGGCACTTTTTCCCCACCCCTAGATGCCAAGGGAAATAGCGTCAGAGGCATCAAAGTTTGCGAAGACCTCTCCAAAGACTTTGGTTTGCATCTGTTCAATGTCGCCAAACCAACCCACGTCTTGAAAGACTTGATCGAAGGTGGAGATTCAGTCGATCGTTGGTAATCTCTGAAATATGGCTAGGCCCGACAGCCCAGCCGTATTTCAGAACCTCTGCTTAATGATATCATCTTGGTAATGCTGAAATAAAAATAAGCACTGGGTTAAAGGTTTTTTATACCTTTTCCCTATCCCCGACGCCCTATTTTGGGGCAGATATAATAAAGTGATTCGAGCTACAAAGTATAGACTATACTCTCAAAAAAAAGGGCAAAATATCATGTTAATATTCAACCGCTTTAGTATAAAATCAAAAATTCAGATTATGCTCCTGATGGCTAGCCTGGGTTCGATCCTAGTGGTCGGCTACCTTAGCTGGAGCAAGATTCGGGGTGCTATAGAAGATAAAATTTACAATCAGTTAACGAGCGTTCGTACATCCAAGGCATACCAGATCGAATCCTACTTCAAGAATATGCGCCATCACGTCGAAACACTTTGCGAAGACCGCATGGTTGTCGCCGCGATGGTGGAATTCAACAGAGCGTATAGAGAACTGGATCAGCAGTACATTGCACCCGAATGGAATGCAGCGAGCGAGGATTATTACAAAAAAGAGTTTTTCTCCAGACTCTCCAAAGTCATCCCAGGCGAGCCTGACATTGAAACCTATCGTCCTTACACTCAACCCGCCAGATATCTCCAATATCAATACATCGCCAAAAACACAAATCCTGTCGGAAAAAAAGACGAACTGGTGGATGCACAAGACGGCAGCGAGTACAGCAAATTCCATAGCAAGTACCACCCAATCTTCCGTAATTTAATTAAGAAATTTGGCTACTATGATTTTTTCCTCATCAATTTCAAGACAGGGGAAGTTGCATACACGGTCTATAAGGAAACAGATTTTGGTACCAACCTGGAAAAAGGCCCTTATAAAGAAAGCAATCTGGCAGAAGTTGTAGCGGCAGTGCAGAAAAGCCCAGACCGTGGGGCTATCCAAATTGTCGATTTCAAACCCTATCGTCCGTCCTATATGGCACCCGCCGCTTTCATCGCTGGCCCGATTTATAACGGCCCGCACATTGTCGGTATTTTGGCGATCCAATTGCCAGTTGATGAAATCAACAACGTCCTGACTGGTAATAAAAACTGGAAGCAGGATGGGTTGGGCAATACGGGAGAGACTTACATGATAGGATCGGATATGTTGATGCGTTCTGTTTCCCGTTTTCTGATTGAAGATCCTAAAGGGTATCAGGCAGCCTTGAAGTCGATCGGTACGCCGGAGAGCAATATGCAATTAATTGAGCGGCTCGGCACCTCGATTCTCTTGCAGAACGTAAACACTCCATCGGCACAAGCTGCGATCGCAGGCATCCAAGGAACTACAATCGTTAAAGACTATCGCGGCAGAACGGTTCTGAGTTCCTACGGGCCGCTCAAACTCGAAGGTCTGGATTGGGGGATTATCGCAGAGATGGATTTGTCTGAAGCCTATCAGCCAGTCTACGCGCTGCAAAGAGACCTCTTTATCGCGACTGTAATTCTAGTGCTGCTGATTGTTTATTTAGCCAATGTTGCCGCTCACAGCTTTGTTAGACCGCTCGAGGTAATGATTGCAGGCGCTCGTAAAGTCGGTGAGGAAGATCCAAGTTTTGAGGAAGTCTTGAATTCTCGGAATGAATTTGGCGATCTGGCACAGCTTGTCAAGGAAATGGCTCACGGCGTTCACAACCAGACCAATTTGTTGGCACAAAAAAACCGCGAGAATGAGGCACTGCTGTTGAGTATATTGCCCAGTAAAGTAGTAGAGCGACTGAAAAAAGGCGAAGAGCGAATTGCCGATCGGATCGAACAAGTCACGGTGATATCTGCCACCATCTTTGGCTTGACAAAACTGGGTGCCAATCGGGAAGTTGGGGAAGTCGCCGACTTGCTCAACGAACTGATCGATCTGTTGAGCCAAGCAGCCGCTAACCACGATGTAGAGATGTTCAAAACCATTGGCGAGCGCTATATAGCAGTTTGCGGGCTATCAAAACCGCGTCTCGATCACTCAAAACGATCGGTAGATTTTGCCCTGGAAGCAATGGATGTGTTGCATAATTTCAACAATCGTTTCGGAATTAAGCTGAGTTTATCAGCTGGCATTCATGCCGGTGCAGTTATGGCAGGCATTATCGGCACCAAAAAGCTTAACTACGATCTTTGGGGTGAAACTTTAGCGCTAGCCAACGAGTTGAACGCTCACGCCGAACCCAACACAATTCGAGTCACCCAAGATCTGCGCGATCGCTTGCAAGACCTCTATTCTTTCGAGAAAGATAAAAACATCAAATTTGAAGAAAAAGGCAACTTAACAACTTGGGTTTTGAGAAAGGGAGGGTTACAAGACTTGATCGAAAACCTTTCATTCGGTTTAGATATGGATGATTGGGGTATCGAAGAAAGCACTAACGAAGTTGAAACAAATCAATCGAATATTTAGGGTAAGTGTAAGCACAGAAAGGTAACAATCTGATGGAGCAATCGACACTAATTTGGGGACTGGTTTTAATAGTTGGATTTCCGCTTTTAAGCGTTGCCCTTGGAGAGATAATCGAACGTTTGCAACGCCACAAAAATCCACTAATCCACTTCTTTGGTAACTTCCGCCGATGGACTTTGCCCCCATTAGCAATCCTGCTGGTGATGCGGAAAATCCTCAATTTAAAAGAACCTCATCTATTTTTACAGGTTGTCCAATCCCTCTTCTGGGTTGCTGTCCTCTACACCTCTATTTCTCTGCTTAACGTAGTCCTGACGACGAAGAAAAAACAATACTTTTGGCAGATCCACGTTCCCAATTTATTGTTTCAATTTGCCCGCACCGTAATCATTATAGGTATTGGCGCTTATGTTCTCGGTGAGGTATGGAAAGTAGATTTGAGTAGCGTGCTGACAGCATTGGGAGTTGGTTCGCTAGTGATTGCTCTGGCACTACAGGACACCCTCAGTAACTTGGTGTCTGGCTTTTTGCTGATCTTCGAGTCTCCTTTAAAATTGGGTGACTGGATTCGGTTTCAAGAGCTTGAAGGAGAAGTGATCGAAATCAACTGGCGGGCTGTCCGCTTGAAAACGCAAGACAAAGACATCGTGATTATCCCTAATGGCGTTTTGGGGAACGAGACAATCTACAACTATACGATGTTAGACCCCTTACACGCCGAACGTATTCAGGTAGGATTTTCCTATAAAGATCCACCCAACCGCGTCAAACGAGTACTAAGAAGTGCAGTACTTTCGACTAAAGATATCGTGTCCGAACACGAGCCAGAAATCGGAATTAAATCCTATGGAGATTTTTCTATTAACTACGAAGTGAGGTTTTATATTAAGAATTTTATCGATCTAGAAAAAATTCGCTATGAAGTCATGTCGCGCATTTATTACGTTGCCAAACGTAACCATCTGACGATGCCTTACCCCGTTAGCATCCAATATGATGGTAACCTCAAAGATATCCTGCCTCAAGATCACGAACCGGAAATTTTAGAATTCTTGAGGACAGTCCCCTATTTCATTTCCCTGGAGCGCGAAGTCATCAACACACTTGCCCAAAATGCCACCGTGGAATATTACGGAGCGGACGAAAAAATTGTTGAAGCTAGAGAATTTGATACTGGATTTTACATAATTATGGATGGGAGCGTTCTGCTTTCGGTCACAGATATTCATAACCAGGAACAAGAAATTTCTCGCTTGTCCAAGGGTGATTTTTTTGGCGAAATGGTGCTTTTACGAGGGGAACCCAGCGTTGCATCCGTCACAGTCATCGATGACTTGAAGGCTATTGCGATCGAACCCGATACAGTCTTTAGTCTCGCCCAGAAAAACCCCAAGTTTAGTTTGGAGATGAACCAATTTGTAGAAGAACGGAGAAAAGCTGCACGTTTAGCAAGAGGAACTAAAAACCTTTCCAATCAGGACACCCCACATAACGGTAAGGCAAGGCATCCACTCATACACCGGCTTAGAGACGGTTCAAATTAGCGATCGACGGAAATTAGTTAAGAGGTCTACTACAATGGAGCGACGAGCGTGTGTTCTTATCCTTTTTGTTCTACTCTTTGCCGGTTGCTCTAGCCAACCCAATCCACCCGCTGCTACAATTACACCAACTCAACCACCTGTACAAAACAAATCTGTAAATTCATTGCCAAAAGAACAGCCTACCCCAACAACACCTGTAGCTGTCAAAAAAACAACAGATGAAGGTAGCATCAAACTACCAGAAGTAGACCCCCTAGAAGTAGAAGGCGACATTAATATCGCGGGTAGTTCCACGGTTTTTCCCCTGCTTAAGACAATTTACGACCGCTTTATTGAAGAAGGTTATGGCAACAGTATTAATATCGAAAGTGTTAGTTCTACAGCTGGTTTAAAGCTCTTTTGTCAAGAAGGTAAGGCAGATATTGCCAACTCAACTCGTCGGATTAACAATGAGGAAGTAAAAGCTTGTGCTGCAAAGGGTCGTACCCCCATTGAGTTCCGCGTCGGCACCGATGCGCTAGTTGTTGCTGTCAATAAAGAGAATGATTTTCTTACTAATGTTACCTTAAAAGAATTGGCGGCAATCTTTACCGCCGAGAAGTGGTCTGATGTCAACCCTAAATGGCCTAACGAACGGATTAAGCGCTTTGTTCGCGACCCGGAATCAGTAAGTTTCAACTTTTTTGTTGAGCGCGTTTTCAATAACGATATAAAACCGCTTCTAAATTCGTTAAATACAAAATTCAGTCGCAGTGACGGTGACCTAATTGACGGGGTTATTGGTAATAAATACGCCATTAGTTTTTTTAGTTATGCTTACTATCCAGAAAATGCCCAAGAATTGAAAGTTATCTCAATTGAAGGCATCGCTCCAAATACTGAATCTGCAAAGAATGGGAAATACCCTCTGAATCGTCCCCTCTTCCTTTATTCAGATGCCAATATTATTAGCAAAAAGCCGCAGGTAGCTGCGTTTATAAACTTTTACCTGAGCCATGTCAATGAAGAGATTGTGAATGTTGGTTACTTCCCACCCAGTCAAAAGGAACTTGATGAAGCAAAAGTTAAACTTTTGAAAGCTATGGGATTAGAAAGACTTGTTATGCAAACGAATAAAAGTTAATAATTTAAACATCAATAGCAGTTTTTATTGCTTCTTTCAATTTATAGCCACAGTCAGATATGTTAGGAGAGTATTGACCGCTTAAACCAAGGAAAGGAATGTGTTTGTACTCAGCGATCAGCACTTTGCTATAGTTTTAACGGTCATTTTAGAGTCGCTCATCCGACTAATCGGTAACTCTACCGTAAAAGTTGTTCCTTCACCTAAAACAGACTGGCAATAAATTTTGCCATCATGGTTTTCCGTCACAAGCTGATAACAAATCGATAACCCCAAACCAGTCCCAATTCCAATAGGTTTCGTAGTAAAAAAAGGCTCAAATAACCGCTCTTGAATTTCTGGAGGAATCCCAAAACCATTGTCTGAAATACAGATTGCTACCCGGTCATCTCCGATTCGCTTAGTTGCGATCGCAATCTGCTTATGCTTAAGCGGCTGCACCTTTTCGTCTTTTTGTTCCAGCAACGCATCAATTGCATTACAAATCAGATTCATAAACACCTGATTCAATTGATTCACATGGCATTCCACGCTGGGAATATCACCATATTGCCGAATAATCTCTATTTTTTGTATGTAACGACTCTTCAGCAGTAATAGCGTACTTTCAACTCCTGCATTTAAATCTGTTTTTTTCATTTCAGATTCATCAAGTCGGTAAAAATTACGTAAACTGATTGCTAGTTCGCGAATTATTTCCGAGCCGTGTTTGATGGAATTAATAATTCTAGGTAAATCCTCAACCGCAAAATCCAGATCGACTTCTTCCAGTACTTCCAGAACGGCATTTGTGCTATCTGGGTAACTCGACTGGTATACTTCTAAAACTTTCAAAATATCTTGCACATAGCCTTCAACGTAAGGTATGTTGCCGTGGATAAAGTTAATCGGATTATTGATTTCATGTGAAATGCCCGATACCATCTGACCCAGCATAAACATTTTTTCTGTTTGCACTAGGTGCAACTGCATCCTTTGTAGCTCGCTAAAAGCTTCTTGGAGGCGTTGATTTTGTTGCTGTAATTCTTGCGTGCGCTGAGCTACCTTTTTCTCTAGTTCGGAATTTCGTTCTTGCAGTTCTTTTTGAGAATGAAGTACCTGAGTAGATCCAATCAATAAGCTGTAGCGTTTGTGTAAACTCAAAAATGCGATCGCAGGGCCAACCGTGATCGAATCAACCACGGCTTGCCAAAATCCTATGTGTTCAAAACCGAAAAACCCCATCGCATGGAACGTATGACCAGCAGCACAGCTGAAAAATATTCCTCCTGTCACCCCCGCAAACAAATCAATCCCCCCTTGACGGTTACGCCATAAACCCAGGATGATAAGTGTGCTAATCGCAAAGTAACAGCACGCAATTGTCACATTGGCCAAACCGCCCAGCAACTCAATTCGAGAGTCTGCTACACCGTGAGCCAAGGCCAAAAAATTATTATTTAACAACATAAATTTTTGCTGTGCTTTAACACCGATTTTTATTCCAAACTATGTATCAATAGTCTGTGAGACGGAGTGGCTTTTACTGTGAGCTAGATCACTATGTACGGTAAACTTTTTAGGTCGGGTGAACCGGGAAACTGGTTGCGCCGCCACGAAACCTTAATTGACTGCTTATGGGTCTTGGGATTGCTAATAGCGGCAATTATCCTCTATACAATTAATCTGGGCGGTTTACCCCTGCGAGATTGGGATGAGGGAATTGTCGCTCAGGTAGCCCGCGACATTTGGCTAGCACCGACCGGCGAGTTGCGCTGGCTTTACCCGACGCTGGGGGGTCAACCTTATATTAACAAGCCGCCACTGGTGCATCTGCTAATTGCTTGGGCGTACTCAGTTGGGGGCGTCAACGAATGGATGATCCGCTTTCCAGGCGCAATTTTAACTGCTCTCTCCGTACCCGTGCTATACGGCATCGGTCGCGAAATTTTTCCCCGCCGTCTAGAAGCTATTTTCTGTTCGTTGATTTACCTAACCTTGCTGCCTGTAGTGCGTCACGGGCGCTTGGCAATGCTGGATGGGGCTGTGCTGTGCTTTTTTCTATTTATGGTATGGTGTTTGTTACGCAGTCGCCGCAACTTACGTTATTGCCTGGGGGTTGGCATTGGTTTCGGGTTGATTTGCTTGACTAAAGGAATTTTGGGGTTATTATTGGGAGCGATCGCACTACTATTTCTGGTCTGGGATACACCCCGACTGCTCACATCTATTTATTTGTGGACCGGCATCATCATCGGCAGCCTCCCAGTCGCTTTCTGGTATGGTGCCCAGTTTATACACTACGGTCAAAGATTCCTCAATGAGGGGCTCGTCAACCAATCCTTGCAGCGCATTTGGGCACCCCTGGAAAATCACGCAGGGCCACCTTGGTATTATCTCTTAGAAATCTTGAAATACAACTGGCCGTGGCTGCTTTTTTTGCCACCCTGTTTGCGCTTTGCTTGGTCAAATCGCAATCTCAGCTGGGCTAAGTTAGTGCTGGTTTGGAGTGGTGTCTACCTCTTAGTTATATCGGCAATGACAACAAAACTCCCCTGGTACGTTTTGCCGATTTACCCAGCTTTAGCATTAGCACTGGGAGCTTATTTAGCAGAGGTTTGGCATTGGCCTAGCACAAAATCCTATCCCCGTGTTTGGAGCATTATTTTAGCACTGCTGGCTTTAGTTGCTTGGGCTGGAAGTATTTACTTTGGCTTTTTTTATCCAAAACCGGAACTAGATTTACAGATTATACTGGCCGCAACCGCCCTAACCATGACTCTAGCAGCCTTCCTGGTTACTCGTCGCGACCTTCAATTTATAGCCATTTTGTTGTGGGGCACTTATGTATCTCTGATATTACTGATGACTTCGGAGCATTGGGTTTGGGAATTGGCTGAAGCTTATCCAGTTAAACCAGTTGCGGAGATGATCCTCAAAAGCGATATCCCACATGGGGAGAAGATTTATACATCCTACCCATACTTTCGCCCTTCATTAAATTTTTATAGCGATCGCCAAATTATCCCGGCTTCTGCTGACGACCTCAAAAAAATTTGGGAACAAGAACCTCATCCCTACTTACTACTTGAGGAAGACTTCATCAAAAATGTGAGCCTAGAGTACGTGAAATCCTTTGGTGCTGTAGCTGTCGGAGATCGCCAGGACAAAAAAACAACTTGGACACTGATCTCACGAGATCCTAATTACTGAAAACCATGTACAGGCCCAGGGGAGAGTGGGAGAGTGATTGATTCTCGATCCTTCTTTTTTATCCCCAGTCCCCAGTCCCCAGTCCCCAGTTCCCAATTATCTATTACCTCACTCTACCAATTTTGTCACCCATTCTATAAATTCCTGAAACCGATTTTGTTGAGAGGGCTTTTCATCCAGTGTTGCCAAAGTATAACCCAAGAAAATAGCACTACCTACGATCGCTACAAAGGAAATAGGTTTGACAATGCGGAAATCGCGACGCATACGAGCCAAAGGGCGACTTTGGCGACGTAGCATTTGCCCATCAGCCCGCTGTTTTTTATTCGGTTGGGGGTCTCGAACGTAATGACCGCTTTCAGTAACTACAAAGCGTTCCTGGCAATACGGACACATATATAGTCCATTGCCCGTGTTACCCAGCCTCATTCCTTTAGAACGATGGCAAATCGGGCAAGCAACAGAATGACCATCAAATGTGTGAGCATTCATCAGAATTTCCTACTTTTCCACGGGGTGTATCTATTTTTCAGCACTGATAACTGACACTACCTTGACGCTGCTGCGCCAGGATTAGAGTTTTTACAAGTCATGACCCAACGCCGTCGCCATCAAAGCTTGACTTTGAGCCACTCCCATCTCCCTACGTAAATTTATCGCTTGTTTGAAGTGATGACCGAAACTTAGCCACAGATTTACATATTCGCAGATTTTATAGGACTACTAAATGATGACATTTTCCACGCCCGTAGCTTTCCAAGCTTTATCCCTGACACCCAGGGGGCTATAAGAGGAGTAGCTAACATGGATTGGACTATACAGGCATCACATCATCCTTAGTGTACCCTTGTTGACTCCCAAAACTGCACACTTGTAGGCTTTCTTCTCGATACAATCTAGAAGAGGAGTCAGTTACAAAATTTAAGCTTTCTCTAATACTTTATATAGTCGCCTTTATAATGACCCCCATTCCCCCCGCTGCTGTGCGTCTGAACCAACAGCCATTGCTAGATACGGGAAAATCTTGCCGTGCTTCTACCCCCTCATCCCCTCTAACTCGCCTTCTCAACCGTCTCCAGCCATCACCAGAAACCGTAGTGCTGATCTTGGCGGTACTAATTGGTAGTGGAACTGGCATGGGTGTGGTCACATTTCACTATTTGATTGAACTGATCCGCAGCCTCATGCTGGAGGATTTGATGGGAAAGATCTCAATCTGGGGTTCTTGGACTTTAGCTTGCGTTCCTACTGTCGGTGGTTTGCTTGTCGGCTTAATGCGCTGGCGCTGGCAAGACTTCGGCCCAAGCATTTCTTCCTTGATTGCAGCTACCGAGGGGTCGCGTCATGCTGTAGTCAGACAGCTCAGACCAGTGACGAAAATGGTGGCAGCTTCGATTTCCCTGGGCACAGGTGCTTCTTTGGGGCCAGAAGGGCCGAGTGTAGAAATCGGAGCGAATTTCGGTATGCTGCTGGGTCAGGTGCTGCAAGTTTCGCAAGAGCGACAGCGGCTACTTTTGGGGGCTGGTGCCGCTGCTGGCTTGGCAGCTGGGTTTAATGCCCCCATTGCTGGCGTTTTCTTTGCTCTGGAGGTGGTACTGGGAACTACTTTTGCCACTTCAGCGGTTAGCGTGGTGCTGCTAGCGGCTGTAGTAGCCGCTTTAATTGCACAGATTGGATTAGGGGCTCAACCTGCTTTTAGCCTACCAGTTTATGAAGTTCGCAGCCCGCTGGAATTTCCCCTTTATATGGGATTGGGTTTATTAGCCAGTTTGGTATCTCTGACTTATACGCAAGCCATTCAGGTGACTCAGCGATGCTTTCGCGGGCAGATGCCTGGGTTTGGCTGGTTGGGTAGGATACCTAGATTTATTCATCCAGTTATGGGCGGAGTCTGCATAGGTTTGGTGGCTTTGAAATGGCCTCAAATCTTGGGCATTGGCTACGAAACTGTGGAAGCTATGCTCCAAGATGTAGAGTTTTCTCTACCCTTGTTGCTGATATTGCTGGTCGTCAAGCTGGTGATGACGGCGCTTAGCTTGGGTTCTGGACTGGTGGGCGGCATTTTTGCCCCAGCGATGTTTCTGGGCGCTTCTTTAGGAGCTGCTTACGGAAAAATTTTGGTGGTATTGCTACCGGGAATCAGCGCCAATATTGCTGCACCACCAGCTTATGCAATGGTGGGAATGGCTGCGGTTCTGGCTGGAAGCGTGCGGGCTCCTCTGACATCAATTCTGTTACTGTTTGAACTGACGCGGGATTACCGCATTGTTTTACCCTTGATGGCGGCAGTGGGTCTGAGCGTTTGGCTGGTTGAACGACTTAAACCAACTGCTACTGGGGGCTTGAATCTCCAGCAGATGGGCGTGAATGTAGAGAAAGACCAGAATCTGGCAATTTTGAAGCAAATGCCGGTGGCTGTGGCTATGGATAAGCCACGCCTGATGTTATCTGGCAATTGCGGTGTCCTAGAAGCTGGTCTTGCTCTCACGGGTGAGAGGTGCCATACGGCTTTAGTTATTGATGCAGAGTCGCAACTGATTGGCCTTGTTACTCTTCAGGATATCAATCGCGCTCTAGCACGAGCCCAAACAGACCCTTTTGCCTGCGATTTAACTGCTCAAACCCTGGAATCTATCTGCACCAAAGAAATCCTCTACGCCTACGCTTCGGAATCTGTTGCTGAGGCTTTAGACCGCATGGGGGCTCGTGGTTTGCATCAGCTACCAGTAGTCGATCCAGACAATCCCCGGCGAGTTTTAGGCTTACTAGAACAGGAGGGGATTAATTTAGCTTGTCAGGTAGCAGTTACAGGTCAGGCACTCAGCCTTTACCTAACAACTCCATCTAGAACTGAGGAGTTGCCTTTAACTAAGCTCAAGCAACCTGCCTGAAAATTTCAGGTAATAGCGCGGGAATTTGTCTTTGCTTGAGAGCAACCAAGCAAGCATTCCCGAACTTTCGCCTGAAGGCGCTGCCTTTAACGGTCGGCGTCTTTAAAATTCAGCCATTAGCTTTGAGTTAACGCTCAGGATTCTTCGTCGTCTAGAATTTCATCTGCATCTAGTTGACGTAGCCGAATATGCTTGCGTCCTAGAGAAATTTCAAACTCATCTCCTGCCTGTAGTCCCATCTGTTTCGTGTAAGCTGAGCCAATCAGTAAGTTGCCGTTAGACTGCACGCTAATGCGATAGCTAGCACTGCGTCCGCCACGCCCATTGCCAGTTTGTTTGCTGTCTAACTGAATACCCTCAGCATCAATGAGGGCGTTCAGGAACTTCATCATGTTGACGCGCTCTACGCCGTTTTTTGTGACGGTGTAGTAGCCGCACTCTTTGGCCTTTTCTTCTTTGCTCACGTTCTCCAGCTCTTTGACTCTTTTGAGGAGAGTCTCACCAGTTAGGGGTTCGATCTTTTTGGTTTTATTCATTAACTCGATCCAACAATAAATGCTTCAAGTAATTTATAGTATCTTACTTTAGGTTAATTTTGCTATGCTTATGAAGCTTTAGCTTTGTATCAGCTCGCAATATTATGTTACAACTCGCTTGGTTAAGTAGTTCTCTCTCATTGGTCAATGGAACTCTAGCATACCTACATCTAGCTTCCCTCTATCCTGTTGCTCACTAGAATTGACTAAAGAAATAGGTAACTGCTGTATGAGTTACGGCTTGGGATGAAACTAACCACTCGCGGACACTATAGTGTTAAGGCACTGCTAGATTTGAGTCTACAGCCGGAATACGGCCCGACTTCTGTCAGATCGATCGCACGCCGTCAAGATATCCCCGCCCCATACCTGGAAAAACTTCTTATAGAGATGCGTCGCGCCAGTTTAGTCGAGTCAGTTCGCGGTGCTTCAGGCGGTTATAAATTGGCACGTTCACCAGCACAAATTTCTCTGGGACAGATCTTAGAAGCGGTTGGCGAAACAATTCAACCTTTGCCTCATCACACCCCTGATGCAAAGCTTGCTGAGGACTGGGTAACGTTTACCGTTTGGCGACACCTGCACCAAAAGCTTAAAGAAGCTTTATACAGTATTTCTCTGGAAGACCTTTATTACGACGCCCGTAGTTGGCAAGCATCTCTGGGGGAAGAAACCAGTTTTGTTGTTTAGGTGTCATCGGGCAGGAGATTTTAGATTTTAGATTTTAGATTTTATTTCAATTTAAAATCAGAAATCTTCCCCTCTTCCCCTCTTCCCCTCTTCCCCTCTTTCCCTAGCCCCTAGCCCCTAGCCCCTAGCCCCTTCTTGATTAGCCCCTTCTTCATGCCTTTTGATTTTTCTCCTCTCAAGTCTGCCCTCGTTCTAGCATTAGCAGCTGGGTTAGATTACCTAATTGGCGATCCTTGGGGTTGGCTTCATCCCGTGCAGGTGATGGGCTGGGGGATCGGTCAGTTATTTCAATGCTCGATCGAAATTTTAGAGAAACCTACTACCATACGGTGTGTTCATTTTACAAGAAAAATAACCAATTTGCCGATCGATGCGATCGTACCCCGCTGTGCTGGAATACTGCTAGGAATTTCATTGGTAATGGGTAGTGGGTTGGTTGGTTGGTTAATTATTCAAGCTGCCGACAGGTTACATCCTTTATTGGGTGTTGCAGTTGCCACCATAATGCTTGCCAGTTGTTTCGCCGGTAGGAGTTTGAGAGATGCAGGGGAGGCAGTTTTGCAACCCTTAAGAGATGGAGATTTGACTAAGGCCCGTTCTACTTTGAGCCTATATGTGGGTCGCGATACAGATAACTTATCAGAATCAGAAGTCCTGCGATCGGTTTTGGAAACGGTGACAGAAAATGCCACTGATGGTGTAATGGCACCGCTGTTTTATGCGATAATTGGCGCGTTTTTGCCGATGGTAGGTAGTGTTCCCCTCGCTCTTGCTTACAAAGCGGCAAGTACTCTCGATTCAAGTATCGGCTACCCTGAAGCGCCCTACACATATATAGGATGGTTTAGTGCCAAACAGGAAGATGTTCTTACCTGGCTTCCTTGCAGGTTTGTGGTAATTACCTTAGCACTTTTATCTGGCAGACCCGGTTATGTTTGGAGGATATGTCAAAGAGATGCGTCATCAGACTCCAGTCCGAATTCTGGCTGGAGCGAGTGCGTTTACGCTGCTATACTGGGTGTCCGAGTAGGGGGTACAAACTGGTATCGTGGCATTGCCAAACATAAACCGCTACTGGGAGATCCAATTAACCCTATCACTTGCGATCGCATTCAACAGGCGATGCAGCTGACGCGGTATTGCTTTGTGATCTGGTTGTCGATCGCATTATCAGCTTTAAGCTTGGCTACATTTCATTAAATTGGTCATTTGTCAACGGTTATTAGTGAGCGATCGGTTCTCAGTAGTTCTTTACCGATCGCTTTTTCCCCAATAATCAATAAGATTTTTCAAACCGCCCTGTTGGGTGACTCAGTGGAACGAAGTGGGATGGCAAGAGTCAATCGTATTTTAGAAGCGACTCTAAGATAAGAAAAGGAGTGTGCCATGTCCAAGAGACTTTTGCAAGCCGTCATTATGACATTCTCGATCCAAATGCTGGCGTCAATTAGCTCCCCAACTACCCTCCAGACAAGCTCAGCATACGATTTGCGATCGAACCCTACCCCTGCCCCAATAGCGATCCTGCTGCATCGCCTGTTTCAGTCGCAGAAAACATCGTTAAAGTGAAAGACCGGGAATTGTGCGATCGCGATATATTAAAGCAAAACATAAAAATATCCAACAACTTCTTGTGGCATTTCTTGTGGAATTTATTGTGGGATGGGCGTCCCGCCCGTCACTCCTAAGTGGCAAGCGATACCCCTCTTCCTCCTTTCCCCGTTGCCTATCCATCCGTAGGTCAATTCAAAATCTAAAATCTAAAATCTAAAATTTAAAATCGAATGACGAATCGCCTTGCCCAATCCCCAAGTCTTTACCTACGCAAACACGCCGAAAATCCCATCGACTGGTGGCCTTGGTGCGATGAAGCCATAGAAGTTGCCCGCCGCGAAAACAAGCTGATTTTTCTTTCAATTGGCTATTCAAGTTGCCACTGGTGTACCGTCATGGAAGGCGAGGCATTTTCCGATCGGACTATTGCCGAGTATATGAACGCCAATTTTATCCCGATCAAGGTCGATCGGGAAGAGCGGCCAGACTTAGACAGTATTTATATGCAAGGGTTGCAGATGATGGTTGGGCAAGGCGGCTGGCCTCTCAACGTATTTTTAGACCCTAAAGACTTGATACCTTTTTACGGCGGCACTTACTTTCCCGTCGAACCCCGCTACGGACGCCCCGGATTTCTGCAAGTGCTGCAAGCAATTCGCCGCCACTACGACACTGAAAAAGCCAAAGTTGAGTCTGTAACGGCAGAAATTCGCGGATATCTCCAGCAGGGAGCTATGCTGCAACCAACAGGCGGCGAACAATTAGATTCCTCTCTACTGCGTCAAGGTTTAAAGACCAATACTAGCGTGCTGAAAGGCATTGGTTCTGGCCCCTGCTTCCCGATGATGCCTTACGCCGGATTGGTACTGCGGGGCGTTCGATTTAGTTCTCAGGCTGAAGTTAGCAAGGAGGAATCCCAATCCGATGCTAAGCAGGTTTGTACCCAGCGGGGGTTAAATCTCGCACTGGGAGGTATTTACGACCATGTTGCCGGGGGTTTTCACCGCTACACGGTTGACGCGACTTGGACGGTGCCTCACTTTGAAAAGATGCTCTACGATAACGGTCAGATTGTGGAATATCTGGCTTGTTTGTGGAGTAGCGGAGTTCAAGTACCGGCATTTGAGAGTGCGATCGCAGGTACGGTACAATGGCTTGTGCGCGAAATGACTGCTCCTGAAGGTTACTTCTACGCATCTCAGGATGCCGACAACTTCAGCGATGCAGCAGCAAAAGAGCCAGAAGAAGGAAACTTTTATGTTTGGAAATATCAGGAACTCGAACAACTTCTCACCGCTGAGGAATTAGCAGAAATTAAGGCGGAGTTCACTGTCACTGCTGAGGGCAATTTTGAAGAGTGCAACGTTATGCAACGCCGCCACCCCCACAATCTGAGCGACAAGGCAGAAGTTGCTTTACTTAAAATGTTTGAAGTCCGCTACGGTGTTAAACCTGACGCCCGGTCAACTTTCCCTCCCGCCCGCAATAATCAGGAAGCCAAAGCGGGCAACTGGACTGGTCGGATTCCGCCAGTGACAGATATCAAGATGATTGTAGCTTGGAATAGCTTGATGATTTCGGGACTGGCACGAGCTTATACGGCATTTGGGCGGACAGAGTATTTGTCTGTTGCTGTTAGGGCTGCTAAATTTATTTTGGATCGCCAGTGGGTGGACGATCGCTTTCATCGCCTCAATTATGAGGGTAAGACGGCGGTTTTGGCTCAGTCTGAAGATTATGCTCTTTTCATCAAGGCGCTATTGGATTTGCAGCAAGCTTCTCTGGGATTGGGTATTGGGGAAGAAAAAGAATTTCCAACTTGTAAGTTCTGGCTAGAAAAAGCAGTCAAGGTGCAGGAGGAGTTTGATGAATTTCTCTGGAGTGTGGAACTGGGAGGATATTTCAATACTGCCAGCGATGCCAGTGGCGACCTTGTGGTACGAGAGCGCAATTATAATGATAATGCTACTCCCTCTGCTAATGGTGTGGCGATCGCTAACTTAGTGCAACTAGCCTTACTCACGGAAGATCTACAATATCTCGATCGGGCCGAGCAAGCTTTACGCGCTTTTAGCAGCGTGATGAATCAGACTCCTCAAGCCTGTCCCGGTTTATTTACTGCTCTAGATTGGTATATCGATCGCACTCTGATTCGTACTACTAATGAGCAACTCGAATCTCTCATCCCTCAATATTTACCCACAGCAGTTTATGCTCTTACAGATAATCTCCCCGCAGGAAGTGTAGGACTGGTTTGTCAGGGGCTTAGTTGCTCCGAACCTGCCAAAAGCCGCGAACAATTGTGGGAACAAGTCCAAAATAGCCAAATTAGGGGCTAAAAAAGTCAAAAGTCAAAAGTCAAAAGTCAAAAGTCAAAAGAAACAAATGATATCGTTTCCGGTTGTGTCTGAATCATGATGGCCGCAGAGGGGGGTTCTTTCGTGTCAAATATGCTGCTTTGGACACGGCATATTTAAATCTTTTGTATGACCGACATATTTATGATGCCGTGTCCCTACAAAAATGCTCTTATAGCTAGGGACTAGGGGCTAGGGGCTAGGGGCTAGGGGAAGAAGTGCTTAGAATCAAGGGTTTCGGGAATTGAGAATGTCCTAACCGCCTTGGCGGTTGCTATAAAAAAGATTAGCATAATGATTCCGAAAGACCCGATTTTTCTAGCCTCTAGCTCCTTCTTTCTTTTGACTTTTGACTTTTGACTTTTGACTTTTGACTTTTGACTTTTGACTTTTGACTTTTGTCCCTATTGACTTGGGGGTATTTGCTCAATTGTAATCAGAGATTCCATCACGGTCTTGACAATTGGTGCTGCTACAGTCGAACCAAAAACCCTGCCCTTTGGTTCGTCCACCACAGCTACAACCACGTAGCGGGGGGATTCTACTGGCAAGATACCGACAAAGCTGACGATCTTGGCGTTGGCGGAGTAGCCGCCGGTAGCACTGGCTTTTTGGGCTGTACCAGTTTTGCCAGCGATGCGATATCCGGGAATTTGTGCGGGTTTTCCCGTCCCCTTAGTTACTACAGTTTCCATCATTTCTAGGACTGTCTGTGTAGTGTTAGGAGAGAAAACTGGCCGAGGTGCTGGGACTGTGGGCTGCCAGTGCATTTGTCCTTTGGAGTCGAATAAACCGCGCACGACGTGGGGACTTACCAGTTTGCCACCATTCGCGATCGCACCGTGGAGTTGTGCCAGCTGGAGGGGGGTGATGGAAAATCCCTGGCCAAAAGAGGTAGTTGCCGGTTCGATCGGCGAACCTGTAAACTCCTCTTGACTTTTCAACTGGCTGGGTACTGCAAAGGGCAGATCTGTTTCTACAGTTTGCCCCAGTCCCAGGCGTTCCAGCCAGCCGTAGTAGACACTGGGCTTTACTTGCTGCATAACTTGCACCATGCCAACGTTGCTGGAAAGTTGTAGAATCTCAGCAATTGTAAGACTTCCGTGACCGCCTCCCTCAGCGTTTTTGATCGGCCAGCCCGCTACCTGAATGTGGCCGTTGTCAACAAAGGTACTGTCGGGTTTGATGCCTCCAGTTTCGAGGGCGATCGCCACATTGAGGGGCTTGAAGGTGGAACCCGGTTCGTAAAGGTCTGTCAGCGCCCAGTTCTTAAACAGTCCCACATCATATTTGGAGTACTGGTTCGGGTCGTAGGAAGGTTCGGAAACCAGTGCCAGCAATGCACCATCCCGCGCATCCATGACGATGACGGTGCCTCGCTTAGCTTTGAATTGCTCAATTTTTTCTTTGAGGGCTGAACGGGCGGCACGTTGAAGTCGGCTATCTATTGTCAGTTGCAGTCGCAGGTCGTCGTTCATCACTCCTGCTGGCGCGTAATCTGGCATCATGGCACCGTTTCCCGCACGACTCAGCCTGACTGCACGAGTAGAGCGTTCTAGCAATTTTTCCTGGCTGTATTCTACTCCTGCTTGACCTTTATGATTCATATTGACGTAGCCCACAATGTCTGCCGCCAGTTCCTGCTGCGCGTAGAGGCGGGAGTAATGGGGAATTAATTCCAGTCCGTCCAGTCGCAAGGCGGTGATGCGATCGGCTACTTCTTCCAACAGGGAATTTTCGATCCGAACGCCACTTTCAGCTTTATTAAAATATTTCACTAGGTCTTCGACAGAACGACCCAGCAGGGGTGAAAGTTTTGTGGCGACTTCTTCTTTTGAAGTTTTAAACAGCTTCCGGTGGGCGTACAAGGTGTAAGCAGGGCGATCGACTGCTAAAACGTTGTTGTTGCGGTCAACAATGGGGCGTCGAGGTACATAAGGACGTAAGGTTACTGCTTGCTGCTGTTTGGCGGTGCGTGCTAGTATCGGTCCGCGCACAATTTGCAGTTTATATAAATTCCAGCCGAGACCCAATCCGCTGAGCAACAAAAGTATCCATACCAGCACCAGTCGGTTCAATTTTGGATTTTGCGCGAAGTGGGCGTCTTGGCGGTTCCCGTCACGATGCCCACCTTCGCAAGAGAGGATTTTGGATTTTAGATTATTAGGCTGTTTGCGAGTTTGAGATGATTCTGAATTCTCGCTTTTAGACTTCGATCCAAAATTCTTTTGCCTGGGAGAACCGATATCCCGGCCTAATCTGGAAACTGAAGTTAATAAATTCGGCCCTATATCCGGCTGTTGCCGATCTAGAAGCTTTACTGAACGCTGTTGAGGCTGTTTGCTCGCCGGTCGCCGCGCCCGTGAGCGACGCCTACTATAACGAGAAGAGGGAGGATTGGCTGAAGCCATATTAAAACCCAACACAAAAAGTCAATCATTCAAAAGTCAATCATTCAAAAGTCAATCATTCAAAAGAATGATTCTTTTCCCTCTTCCCCTAGCCCCTTCTTTCCCCTAGCCCCTTCTTTTCTAGTACCCTACTGGCGTTGGGGTTAGCTTGGGACTAGAAGCTGGCGTTGGAGCTGTTTTTTCCGTGGCTGTCGATCGCGGTGATGGCACGAGAAACAAGTTATTGTCTGGAGTTGGAGACACTAAACCATTATCCGGGTGTTCGGCTCCCTGGGCCAGCTTATTTTTCAAAACTTCACCTGCTGTTGTCAGTTGTCGCTCTTTTCGTTCGAGTATTTCCAGTTTGCGGTACTCTTGGCTCCACTGTTGCTGGGCATAAACTGTCCCGCCGTAAACTAGGAGTACCGCGCCCACGAGGAGAAAAGTTACGAATGTCGATCGCTGCTGTAGTGCGATCGCGCCACGTAACCAAGGCGGTATTGATTCTGAGGAGGGCAGGATTTTAACGGTTTGGTCGTTGGTACGACGCGATCGATGAAGCTGCGAAGGACGCGATCGCCATGTTGTGGACTGCTTTTCATGGTTCTCTTGTTTTTCAATGTATCGCAACGAGCTTTGGGAACTGCCGTCCTTTGCCTTTTTTTGGGGTTCTATTAAACTAACAACCGATTTTCTGAATGCTAGCCTTTTAGCAGAAAACGCAGATTTAGGGGCGACCGACATAGCCTTTACCAATTCAATAGATATTCCGACTTCCACGCAGGGTCGGGGAGTTTTTAACTCACAAGGGAGAGCTTTTCGGAAAGTCAACAACTTGCAACCTCTGTTACCCCCACCGTTCTGACAGGATTCTAACATTGTTGACATCCTCCTCCCTAGCTTTACCCGAAGTCTTGCCGAAGGCAAGGGCCATGCCGCTGGGCTTGAACCTTGCCACTATATCTCATCTAAAAAGTTGTCAAATTTGGACACAATAGCTCTATTGGGCGATTCTTTCGAGTTTTTGGAGTATTATGTGTGAGGCAGCAGCTTTGCTTCACAAAAAAAAATTGGTTGTACTTGCGCGCTAGCCTGGTAAATAAAGTATTGTTATCATCTAGTTACAAATTGTGACGCAATCAGTAACAGAGGAGTGTATGAACAAAAAAATCGTTAGTTTGGCTCTAGGACTCGGCTTGGTTGTAATGTTGGGAGCCTGCAAAGGCGGCGGTGATGCGCCAGCCACCACCAGTCCGTCACCAGCAGGAGGAGCATCTTCTGCTCCTAAAGCAACAACAGCGCCCGCACCCGCACCCGCTAAAACGCCTGCGGCAACTCCCACTAAATCGCCCTAAGCTGGCTGTCCATATTCTCATCACCGGCTTGACAATGAGATTTACGCCTTTCCCATTTGCTTTAGGCGTGGGAAAGGGGCTTTGGCTTTAGCCACAGTTAAGTTTCACTTCCGGTCGTTCATAGTTCATGGTTCAAAAGCAATGAACCATGAACTATATGCAATGAACGGCATATATATGCTTGTTACCTTTCTACATAGATGCTTTTACTGCAATTTAGTACGTCTCATTACTGTCGCAAAGCAAGATTAGCGCTGGGGTATAAAAAAATAAGTTATGAAGTTCAGAATTTAACGCCGGGACTTCATATTATGAAGCTAAAACCGCTGACGGGTTTGACAACGGTACCAGTGTTGTTGCCGCAGAAAGAGGGACAGCCGGAAGCGATCGCAGACTCGACGCAAATATTAAAATATCTGGAAACCTACAAGCCAGAACCAACTCTTTTTTTACCAGATCTGCGGCAGCAGACAGAAGCCTGTATGCTGGAAGATTGGCTTGATGAAAGTATTGGCACTGCGACTAGATTTGTGTACTATGACTTTCGTGCTGGTGAAGGCAAGCAAATAGACCCCTCTTTGTCCAGCCAGGTGGTAATCCAGGTGGTACGGCGTCAGTATAAAATTAATGCAGCGACGGTGAAGCTGGCGGCAGATCGGCTGGCTCTAGCTCTGGAGGAATTATCAAGTCGCTGGCAGGATAACCCCTATCTGGTGGGAAATAACCTCAGCGTAGGAGATATCGCTGCCGGTGCTTTGCTCAGTCCCTTAGCCCTAATTCCCCACTACAGACGAGAATATCCCTGGCTGTTCGATCGCATTATCCAAATTCATCAAATCTGTGGGGAACCCCTACCCCCCGGACTTAGAAAGGATGAAGGATGAAAATTGCCCCTCTGTTCCTCTGCTCCTGTGCCCCTCTGCTGCTGTGCCCCTCTGCTCCTCTGCTAGCTTTGCCACCACCAGAGGATATACCGGAAGAAGTTTTGCGGACAGAAATTATTATAGAAGCGCGATCGCCTGTTGATGGTAAACCCATAACTGCTGCTGAGTACGCTCAATTAAGAGCAAATCTAGGAGAAGCTCAAAACGGAAGACCTCAAGTAAATCCTCAAGTGCAACATCTACTTTTCCTGCTCCGCGTCAGTTATCCGCTCCGAAAGCTTTTTCCATTTTTGCATTTTTGAGACTTATTAGTCATTAGTTATTGGTCATTGGTCATTAGTTATTGCTCACCCACTCACCCACTCTCCTACTCTCCTAGCCCCAATCCGACATCTGAGTCAGCATTTTAGGCGATCGGCTAGCCATAAGATGTAAATACATGAAAAAATGTATATAAATTTAAAGTGTTTTGGCATCTCACTCCTGTATAAGCCAACTCAGTAAGTTCCCGTTAGTAGGTAGGTAGCCTCATGTCCATGACCATTGCCCCTGAGCAGATTGACCGGATTGTTTGGAATCAGCATCAAGACCCGTTTGAAGTGCTGGGGCCCCATCTTATTGAGCAAAATGGCAAAACTGTCTGGGTAGTGCGAACTTACCTTCCGAATGCCGACGCCGTATGGGTCGTGCTACCAGAGGAACGAAAACAA
This sequence comes from Argonema galeatum A003/A1, assembly GCF_023333595.1. Classification (GTDB taxonomy): domain Bacteria; phylum Cyanobacteriota; class Cyanobacteriia; order Cyanobacteriales; family Aerosakkonemataceae; genus Argonema; species Argonema galeatum. The sequence goes on along the minus strand of NZ_JAIQZM010000059.1, from coordinate 2,443 downwards.
TTTCCGATGCAATCCGTGCATCATCCTCACTTTTTTGAATGCAACATTGATACGCCGGAACTAGCAAACTATCAGCTGCGGATTAAAGAAGGCGAACATGAGCGCGTCGTAAATGACGCTTATGCTTTCCGCTCGCCGCTGCTGACAGAATTTGACATTCACTTATTCGCCGAAGGGAATCATCACCGCATTTACGAGAAGTTAGGGGCACACCTAACCGAAGTCAACGGCGTCAAGGGCGTTTATTTTGCCGTTTGGGCTCCCAATGCTCGTAACGTTTCGCTTTTGGGCGATTTCAACTTGTGGGATGGTCGCCAACACCAAATGGGAAAACGGGAAACAGGTATTTGGGAATTGTTTATTCCCGGACTGGAGGTCGGAGTCCACTACAAGTATGAAATCAAAAACTATGCTGGCCACATTTACGAAAAAAGCGACCCCTATGGTTTCCACCAGGAAGCGCGGCCTAAAACTGCTTCTATCGTCGCCGACTTAGATACCTACACTTGGAACGACGATGAGTGGATGGAAAAGCGTCGTCACGGTGACCCGCTGACCCAGCCTGTTTGCGTCTACGAATGCCATTTAGGCTCATGGTTGCACGCTTCTTCAGATGAACCGGCAGTGTTGCCGAATGGGGAAAAGGAGCCGGTGGTCGTCGTCTCAGAACTCAGACCGGGGGCTCGCTTCCTTACCTACCGCGAGTTAGCAGAGAAACTGATTCCCTACGTTAAGGAACTCGGATTTACTCACATTGAATTATTGCCGATCGCAGAACATCCTTTTGATGGTTCTTGGGGATATCAGGTGACGGGATACTACGCACCTACTTCTCGCTTTGGCAAGCCCGAAGATTTCATGTATTTCGTTGACAAATGCCACGAACAAGGCATTGGGGTACTCGTTGACTGGGTGCCGGGTCACTTCCCCAAAGACGGTCACGGTTTGGCTTTCTTCGATGGCACCCACCTATACGAACACGCTGACCCCCGCAAGGGCGAACACAAACAGTGGGGCACTTTGGTGTTCAACTACGGTCGCAACGAAGTGCGTAATTTCCTGGTAGCGAACGCGCTGTTTTGGTTTGACAAATACCACATTGACGGGATACGGGTAGACGCCGTGGCTTCCATGCTCTACCTCAACTATTTACGCCCAGATGGGGAATGGGTTGCCAACCAGTACGGCGGTTGCGAACATATTGAAGCGGCTGATTTCCTCCGTCAGACAAATCACGTCCTCTTCAGCTACTACCCTGGTATTCTCTCCATTGCTGAAGAGTCTACCTCTTGGCCGATGGTGTCTTGGCCTACTTATGTGGGCGGCTTGGGCTTTAACTTGAAGTGGAATATGGGCTGGATGCACGATATGTTGGATTATTTCCACATGGACCCGTGGTTCCGCCAGTTCCACCAAAACAACCTCACCTTCAGTATTTGGTACCACCACAGCGAAAATTATATGCTGGCGCTATCTCACGATGAGGTGGTACACGGTAAGAGTCCTTTGATTGGGAAGATGCCGGGGGACAGGTGGCAGAAGTTCGCCAACGTGCGAACTTTGTTGGCTTATATGTATACTCACCCCGGCAAGAAGACTCTATTTATGAGTATGGAGTTCGGGCAGTGGAGCGAGTGGAATGTCTGGGCAGATTTGGAGTGGCAGCTGTTCCAGCACGAGGAGCATCAACAGTTGGTTAAGTTTATGACTGACCTCAACCACCTGTATCAAAACGAACCAACGCTGTATACTTGGGATTTTGGTGAGGGCGGGTTTGAGTGGATTGATTGCAATGATAACCGCCACAGCGTGATTTCGTTTATCCGCCGCGATAAGGAAGATCCAGGTAATTTTGTAGTGACCGTGTGTAATTTCACACCTCAGCCCCACAGTCATTACCGCGTCGGCGTGCCAGAAGCGGGATTCTATAAGGAACTGTTCAATAGCGATGCCGGTGAGTACGGTGGTAGCAACATGGGGAATTTAGGGGGTAAGTGGACGGAAGAGTGGTTCTTCCACAATCATTACCATTCCCTGGATCTGTGTTTACCTCCGTTAGCGGTGCTGATTTTGAAGTTCGATCGCCAGAAAACCGAAGCGGCGATGAAAGCTGCTAATCCAGCTTTAGAGGAAGAGTCGCAGGACGTTTCTACAGCTGATTAGAGTGGAGAAGGATTTCAAATTTTAGATTTTAGATTTCATTTTAAATCTAAAATCTAAAATCTAAAATTACCCTAGTCCCTAGAACACCAATTCAGTAATCGTAGGGGCGAAGCAAACGGGAGTGAAAATCTATCGCTCTTACCCTAGATTTTCACTCCCGTTTGCTAATGCCTCCGGCACGATGGAGCGAACGCCCCTACAAGCTATAGCAACCGACGAGAGTCGATTAGGGCAGTAGGGGCGAAGCATTCGGGCATATAATTTATTGGTTAAAACCTTA
>NZ_JAIQZM010000058.1 GCF_023333595.1 Argonema galeatum A003/A1 | reverse complement strand
TCATAGTTTACAAGTTACCCCAAAAATCCAGAGAGGAAATTGCCGCCATGTTTGAACTCAGCGATTTAAAGAAAACCCGGTTTTATCAAGATGTTTTTGCTGAAGGCCAAGCTGAAGCTAAACAGCGAGAAAAAGCTTCAATCCTCAGAATGGTTAGTCTGGGATTAAGTACAGAACAAATTGCTACAGTCTTAGACTTGCCTGTGGCTGAAGTAGAAGCGACTATTGCGGAAGCGGCACAAAATTAATCTAACTCAGGACTTACATCCGCTGAGGCAAGAAACCGGGTTTCTTCCTAGATATCTAGTTAAGAAACCAATGATTTTTCCTAGAAACCCGGTTTCTTATACCCCAGATTTGGCTAGAGAATTAGCTAGACAAGCTGAAACAGAAATACCCAATGCTACGATCAGAAAGAGCCTGATCGACTTGTTAGAGACTATCATAGTTTACAAGTTACCCCAAAAATCCAGAGAGGAAATTGCCGCCATGTTTGAACTCAGCGATTTAAAGAAAACCAGATTCTATCAAGATGTTTTTGCTGAAGGCCAAGCTGAAGCACAAGCTGAAGCTAAACAGCGAGAAAAAGTTTCAATCCTCAGAATGGTTAGTCGGGGATTAGCGACAGAGGAAATTGCTACATTCTTAGATTTGCCTGTGGCTGAAGTAGAAGCGATTATCGCTGAAGCTGAACAAAATTAATCCCACTATAAAGCGTAGGTTGGGTTTCTGAAATCAACCAAACCTACGCACTATCATCGAGGCTGAATGTAATGTATAATTTCAAGTAACCGAGTAACTATGATTACTTGACAGCGAAGATGATTGGAATTGAGTGTGAAATATTTACATTGACCGTCTGATAAGTTGGGTCTACAATGAAAGCAACCAAGTTCTGGATTAGGAAATACTATGAACGCACATCGTATTGAAACAACCTTTGCAGAAAATGGCAAAATCACCTTAGATAATTTACCTTTTATGAGGGGCGATGCAGTGGAAATTATTATTCTTGAATCTCCTCGCCGCCCTCACCCTGACTCAAATTCTTATCCCTTAGAGGGTAAAGTCTGCCAATATGATGACCCCACTGAACCTGTGGCATTAGAAGACTGGGAATGCTTAAAATGATTATTCTCGATACTCATATTTGGGTGTGGTGGGTTGATAAGATGATTCTGGGGTAATTAAGGAGGAAAAATAACAATGAATTTAGAGCAAGCAGTTTTAGATAAGTTACGGGCTTTGCTTCCGGTTCAGCAGCAGGAAGTTTTGGATTTTGCTGAGTTTCTTCAACAAAAAAATATGACTAAAAAACCGCTAAAGAGTGTGAAAGGGTTGTGTGCTGACTTAAAAGTAGATATTACGGAAGAAGACATCGCCCAAGCCCGACAAGAAATGTGGGGAAATTTTCCCAGGCAGATTGTTTGATGCCCTCAGTCGTAGCAGATACCCACACCATGATTTGGTACATTTTTGAACTGCCAAGATTGTCGGCAGCAGCATTAACAGCATTAGAACAAGCGGTTAATGAGGGAAATTTTATCTACTTTTCCGCAATTACAATTGTAGAAATTTCTTACTTAATTGAGCGAGGGCGTTTGGCAGGGGAGGTGCTGACACGAGTTTTAAATGCTGCGGACGATCCAAATGTGGGGATTCTGCTAGCACCTTTGGATCGCAATATCTCGGCAACTATTCAACAAATTGACAGGGCAACGGTTCCTGATATGCCAGATAGAATTATTGCCGCGACTGCTTTATCTTTGGGTCTGCCCTTAGTCACCCGCGATGCGAAAATTCAAGCTTAAACTACTATTCAGACAATTTGGTGAATATGATAAAATAAATATCGGTGTTACTACCTACCCCCTGGTCATCATGGATGAAACCCGCGCACAAGCTTATCTAAAATTGATTGATTATCATCTAACCTTAATTTAATCCATGAAAACAGATAGCTTATTTTACAGCATCTTCCAAGAATTTCCCTTTGTGTTCTTCGCCCTCTTGGGCATACCAGCCGAAGCTACTAACCAATACCAATTTACCTCTCAAGAGGTTAAACAATTAGCCTTTCGCCTAGATGGCTTGTTTCTGCCAATTATTGAAGATTCTCAACTACCTTTCTACATTGTGGAGGTGCAATTTCAGCCAGATCCAAATTTGTATTATCGTCTATTTGCCGAACTATTTATTTATCTCAGACAATACCAACCGCAGCATCCTTGGCAGTTGGTAGTAATTTACCCAAATCGCCAAACTGAAAGAGAAAATAACATCCACTTTCAGTCAATGCTTGCACTCCCTAATATCACGCGGATTTACATCGATGAGCTGAGTACACCCGAAACAGCATCTCTACCGATAAAATTACTTAGATTGATCGTTGAGCCAGAAAATACAGCCCCAGATTTGGCTAGAGAATTAGCTAGACAAGTCGAAACAGAAATACCAAATATCGCGGTTAGAGAGAGTTTTATCGACTTACTAGAAACCATCGTTTTTTACAAGTTACCCCAAAAATCCAGAGAGGAAATTGCCGCCATGTTTAACCTGAGTGACTTAAAGAAAACCAGAGTTTATCAAGAGATTCAGGCTGAGGTTCAAGCTGAAGCGCAAGCTGAAATAGCCAAAATACAAGCCCAAATAGCCAAAGCACAAGAAGCTAGACAGCGAGAAAAAACTGCAATTATTCTTAGACTGGTTAATCTGGGATTAAGTACAGAACAAATTGCTACAGCCGTAGACTTGTCTGTAGCTGAAGTAGAAGCGACTATCGAGGAAGCTGAACAAAATTGATCAAGCGATAAATTGTAGGTTGGGTTTTGTTCCTCAACTCAACCTACGCATATCTAGCTTCTGCAACCGATCTTTTTATGTTTATAGTCGGTTATAGAACGTTTTAAGTAATCGGCAACTGGGAAGCGAAAAATGGGCGCAGACGCAAAATAATCTGGCAAATGCCTACTCTGACAGAATCATTTGATCTCATCTTGATGAGAAACTAACTTCGAGAGGTTCTGCTCTGGATGCACCGCAATCTCTTCTAGCAAAGTTTGAAAATCTTTCACCATCCGCTCTATAGTACTGGCTTCAAATAACTCCGTGCTGTATACCAACAAGCCATTAATGCCGTGCTGTTTCTCCTGTAGTTCAAGGGATAAATCCCGCATACCCGTGTTGTTATCCGTCCAACTCATACTCCACTGCGAATCCTGTGGCGGCAGGGGGGTTTCGAGGACAAACACCGCCTGGAAGGTAGAGTTTCGATCATAGAACAGCTCTGGCTGTACTTCGCTCATCAGAGTGGAGAAGGGCAAATCTTGGTGGCTGTATGCTCCCAAAGTGACTTCCCATACTCGTTTGAGCAACTGCCGAACACTGGGGTTGCCGTCTAGATGGGAACGCAGCACCAAGGTATTGGCAAAACACCCCAATAGGTTTTGGAACTCTTGTCGGTTGATACCCGACGTAAAACAGATTACAGGGATATCTTCGGAACCAGCGTAGTGGTAGAGCAAAGTTTGGTATGCTGCCAGCAGAGTCATAAACAAAGTAACGCCCTCTTGCTGCGAAAACGCTTTGAGTTTATCGGTCAAGCTCTTGGAGATGCTCACGCTTTGACAGGAAGTAGCGTAGGTTCTGATCGGCGGTGGCTCTCGATCGTAAGGCAGATGTAAAGGCGACAGACCCGCTAGTTGCTGCTTCCAGTAAGCCAGATGGGATTGTAAGACTTCTCCCTGTAGCCATTGCCGCTGCCACACGGCATAATCTACATACTGAAAGTCCAATTCGGGAAGTGGCGAGGGCTTACCAGTAGAGAAGGCTTCGTAGAGAACTACCAGTTCCTTGAAAAACACTGTATGTATAGTAAAAGCGTCGCCAATAATGTGATGCAAGGTCAGTAAGAACCTGTGTTCGCTCTTTTGCAGATGTATCAAGGTAGCTCGTAGCAGCTGGCTCGAGCTAAGGTCAAAAGGCTTGTTAGCTTCCTGTGCGATCGCTTCGGTGGCTTGCACTTCCCGCTCGCTTTCAGGCAAATGTTGCAGGTTCATCACCGCCACATTTAAAGTGAGAGTATCATGGATGACTTGGACTGGTTGCCCGTTTACTTCAGTAAACGTAGTTCGCCAAACTGCATGACGCCGCACGATCTCGTTCAGACTCTGTTCCAAAGCCTGCACATTCAGCGCTCCCTTGAAGCAAAACATCAAAGGAATATTAAGGAAAGCTTTTTCCGGTGCCAGTTGAGTCCGCAACCAGATCATTTCTTGAGGAAACGAAAGGGGCAAATGTCCAGAACGCGAAGCTTTTTGGACTGGCAGAGGCTGCAAAAAAACCGCTTCTATCCGTAGCTTTTCAATCGCCTGCGCTAGCTCGGCGATCGTCTGCGACTCAAACAGCGATCGCAAAGGTAACTCGACTTTTAATATGTCGCGCAACCGACCAATAATCTGGATTGCTAGTAAAGAATGTCCCCCCAGATGGAAGAAGTTGTCGCGAATACCGACTCGTTCTAATCCCAACACATCAGCCCAAATTCCTGCTAACACTTCCTCAACTAAGGTACGAGGTGCAACAAAATCTTCTTTTAGATCCCGTCTTGCCCGATCGGGTGCTGGTAGCGCCCGACGGTCTACTTTTCCCGTCGGCGTCAACGGCAGGGCGGAAAGCAGCACAAAGGTAGAAGGCACCATATAATCGGGCAGTTTTTCTGCCAAAAAGCTGCGGAGAAGCGGTATCAGCTTTTGGGTAAGTTTCCCCTCTAGCGGTTGATTGGCGTAGTGGTTCCAAGGTTTGAGGTTTGCTGTAGCAGTCTCGGCAACTGCTGTCTCTTGAAATTCTGCTAATTCCGTTGTGGTGCGTCGAAAAATTACGTTATAACTCCCATCTGCACTAGCTTCTAACCAATTAATGTCCAGCTCGTAAGGTAAATCATCAGTTAATGACCCTAGTTCTTCTGGATCGATTCCACTCCCCTCTAGTTGCTGTAAAACAGAGCGCCATTCCCCTACAGTATCTGGCCTTTCGTTACTGTTAAACCATTCGATGGTTTTGATTTCAGCCTCAATACGTGCATTCGGTACGTGCCGCACTCCTAGTATTTCAGCCTCGGTTGTTTGCAGTAACTGGCGGATAGATTCTTTTGTCCAATTCTGTTTCCAGTCTACCCATTGAATATTTTTGGTCGAAGCAACGCCCTCTCCTATGTGGAGAATTACATCATAGTGAAATCGCGTAATCTCATTATGGAAATTGCCGCGCTTCAACTTAATTTTAACGTCGCCTAGTTGGGGTAAATGTTGCTTTAGAGCTATAAAAAAAGCTGGAGCGATCGCTAATTTTTCCTCTTGAACCATCCCAGAGCGCACGCGCTGAGCTAGTTGTTCTCGCGATACCGAGTTGGATGCCCGATTCAGTTCAACAGAGGTATGATAAGCTTCTAATAGCAGTAAATTCACCACATCTCCGATGAAAATAAAACCGCCACTGCGAACTACTTTTACAGCACCTTCTAAGACCCGCAAGAGATAATCAATGCTGGGAAATAGCTGGAGTACGCCGTTGAGAACTACTCCATCAAAACTTTCGGCTTCAATTAAGTCAAAATTGTCAGCAGTTCTGCACTTAAGTTCCACTTGTGGTAATGGCAACTTTAACCCATGCAATTGCTGTTGAAGATAATTTATTACTGCTTGGGAAAAGTCAGTGGCTAAATAGTGGCTGCAATGAGGTGCAATTCTAAATAGCAGCATACCAGTACCACAACCGATATCTAGTACCCGCTGCGGTTGCAATGACAGGAGCTTCTGGGTAGTTAGATCTAACCATTCACGCATTTCCTCTTGTGGAATGGGCAATCCTGTATAGCTACTGTTCCAGCCGATAATATTGAAGGTCGGATCGGCAGCAACAGAGGTTTGACTATAGGTTTCTTCGTAAACTGTTTGCCATTGGGAAACTTGTTCGGTCTGTAAGTCTGCTACTTGCTCTTGCAACTCCTGGTATTCGGAATTGTGAACTAGATATGCCACTAGGCGCTTATCGTTTGGTATATCCTCCCGCGCCACGACTACAGCCTCTCGCACGGCTGGATGTTGTCCTAGTGTAACTTCAATTTCACCCAATTCGATGCGATAGCCGCGAATTTTTACCTGATTGTCGCTGCGACCTAAGTATTCAATATTGCCATCTGGTAGATAGGAAGCTATGTCGCCTGTTTTATACAGTCGTTCTCCAAGCTGATTGCTAAAAGGATTAGAAATAAACCGTTCGGCAGTTAAATCGGGACGATTGAGATATTCTCGTGCCAGAGGGATACCGCCGATGTAAAGTTCTCCGGGGGTGCCAGCAGGAACTGTTTGTAAATGGTCATCTAATAAATAAATCTGGGTGTTAGCAATAGGGCGACCGATCGGTGGCAGTCCAGGCCAATGTAAGGGCAGACCTGTTAAGCTAAAAGCCGTAACAACGTGGCTCTCAGATGGCCCATAATGATTGTGTAAAGTGCAGTTTTTTAGCTGGGTAAACCAATTAGCGATTTGTCTGGTGATCTTCAACTGTTCGCCAGCAGTGATAATTTCGCGTAGATTTGTCTGAACTGTTTCTTGACTATCAGCAACTTCAGCTAGTAATTGTAAGGCTACAAACGGCAGAAATAGTCTTTCGATCGCTTTGGCGGCGATAAAATTAAATAAACTCGCTACATCTCGTCGTAGTTCTTCTGAGATTAAAACCAGCGTTCCCCCGGAACACAAAGTAGAGAAAATTTCTTGAAAGGAGACATCGAAGCTGATGGAAGCAAATTGCAGAGTTTTTGTCCCGATGGTAGCAATTGAGTTTTCCAATTGCCAAAACACCAGATTGGCTAAAGGACGGTGGCTCATTGCCACTCCTTTAGGTCTACCTGTAGAACCCGAAGTATAAATTACGTAGGCTAAGCTGTTGGGTGTCCCATCGCTTTGAGGGTTTTTTTGGTTGCTAAGAGCAATTGTCTCCCAGTCAGTGTCTAAGCAAATGACACGAGCTTGGTGTGGAGGAAGAGATTGAATTAATTTTTCTTGAGTGAGCAAGAGTGGCGTCTGGGTGTCTTCCAGCATGAAGGCTAAACGGGCTTTGTTATATGCTGGATCTAGGGGTACATAGGCACCACCAGCTTTGAGGATGCCCAAGACTCCCACTACCATTTCTAAGGAGCGCTCTACGCAGATACCGACCAGCACTTCTGGCCCCACGCCCAGCGTTTTCAGGTAGTGTGCCAGCTGGTTAGCCCGATCGTTGAGTTGTCGGTAAGTGAGCTGTCGGTCTTCAAAAACCACTGCTACGGCATCGGATGTCTGCTTTACCTGTGCTTCAAATAGCTGGTGAACTAAGACATCTTGACAATTACTGCTACTGCTCATATTAGTCTCGCTTCATGTTAAAATAAACCCCTTTATCATGAGCCAACTGTCGTTTAGCCACGTGGTAAATACAATAAATATTTTTGTTTTTTTTGTCAACTAATTGTTAGCACTTCGGCGACTAAGCGATAAATTCAAAATCCAGACCAGTACTTACCATACGAGAAGTATATAGTTTATTAAATTCTTCTAATTGTTCTTCCGAAAAATAGTTTTGCCAGTCGCCAACAACCCCCTTACGCATGAATGAAAATTTACTCTCTTGTTTATATATTTTGTCATGGTATCTATCATTATTAGTTCTTGGGTCTGCTTTCATGTTTGAAAAATTACAGGCTTCCGATACCCTTTTTACTTCTTGGCTTGATAGATTCTCTCCGAGAAAGTTAGCAACTTTTTTTACATGGCTTTCTAGATCTTTTTTCATGTCTTCATATTTAATAAAAAGCAGATTTCGCTGGTCTTTATTTTCCCACCATTCTAATATATGATCGAAGTATGACCCATAAGGAACAGTTCCCTTCAGAAAATATTGAAAATATTCTTCCCACGTGCCATCCCAATCAAGCTCTTTTAATGCACGCATAAAATGAAAATAAGAAACTGCTACATCTCTGGGATTTCTAGCAATGAAAATGTACTTTAATTCTTGTTCGCTATTATATGGTATTAGGGAATAGGATAAATGGCTATATATATATCGTGGGTATTGATATCGGTCTAATTGTGCGAGGTTTGCTTCTTCTAAAAAAGGGACTCGACCTCCTATAATATCTTCTTCTTCTAATCCTTCTGGCATAACTGGATTGAAAATTTCTTTAATGATTTGGGTCATCCATACCGTTCCTGATTTAGGATAGGTAACAATAAAAACATCTCCAGGTTTGGTAGCAAATTTGGTTAGGTCTTTAACTCTTTGTTCGCTCATGTATGGAAAGAGAATTAGGCCATCCATCCGAAAATGTAGGAATTTAATTTCTTCAGTTTTGTAACCTTGATTTATTTCTTGCATATTTCCAGCTTTATTAGGTGCAGTTGTTACACTTTTGACAGTAAAACTATAGTTTGTAAAAAACTATAACAGTAATATTCTAGAATCGACAATTGTTTAACAAAATTTAACAATAGGGCTATCAATAGACAAAATTATATATGGCAATCCTAAATGATTTACAAACACTTGGCATCTGGCTTCAGGTTGAAGGTCGTTTGAATGGCGCACGTAATTGCCAGCCGCTTCCTTTTACTGAACCTCATTACTCACCAGTCAAACTGAAAGGGCGAATCTCGGTGATTTTCACTTGCACGAGCTGACCTTTAATTTTGGTAATATCTCCATTGAAAAATGTCAAGCGATTGCCTCTTGTTCTCCCCATTACTTGACTGGAGTCTTTGAGATTTTGGTCTTCTACCAGGACTTCTTCGATGCGATCGAGATAACGCTGCGATCGCTCTGCTGCCTTAATATTAACTAAGTGATTGAGCCGTTGCAATCTGTCTGCCTTCACCTCTTCACTTAACTGATTCTCCCACAGCGCTGCTGGTGTACCCGGACGCGGTGAATAAGCAGCAGTATTCAACAGGTCGAAACCAATATCTTCAACAATTTTGAGCGTATTTTCAAACTGTGCTTCTGTTTCGCCTGGAAAACCGACGATCGCATCCCCACTAATCGACGCATCCGGCATATAACGCCGAATCGTATCAATAATGCGGCGATATTTCTCCTGAGTATAACCCCGCGCCATCGCCTTCAGTAATTCGTTATCCCCAGACTGGAAGGGAATGTGGAAATGTTCGCAAACTTTCGGCAACTCTGCACAAGCTTTGATCAGGCGTTCTGTGAAATAGCGGGGGTGACTGGTAGCAAAACGAATGCGATCGATTCCCGGCACATCATGTACATAGTAAAGCAAATCTGTCAAGGTGTTCTGATGACGACCTTCTGGCGTCGTACCGGGCAAATCTCGACCGTAGGCATCGATATTCTGACCCAGTAACGTTACTTCTTTATAACCCTGACGCCCCAATTCTTCCATTTCAGCGCGAATCGCCTCTGGCGTGCGAGATTGTTCAACACCGCGCACGAATGGAACTACACAATAAGTGCAGCGTTCGTTGCAACCGTAAATCACATTCACCCAAGCGCTAACCGTGCTATCCCGTCGCGGTTTCGTGATATCTTCGATGATGCGAACAGATTCTGTGGCTACTACTTGATTTCCGTCAAATACCTGTTCGAGCAAATCTTTGAGGCGATTGGCGTGTTGTGGCCCCATCACCAAGTCTAATTCTGGCACGCGCCGCAGTAAAGCTTCCCCTTCTTGCTGGGCGACACAACCGGCGACAATGAGAGTAAGGTCGGGTTGTTCGTGTTTGCGCTTGGCTTGTCTTCCCAGGTAAGAATAAACCTTTTGTTCGGCGTTATCCCGAATCGTACAAGTATTGTAGAGGATCAGACTGGCATCGTTGGGGTCTTCTGACCACTCAAAACCCATATCTTCCAGGACGCCAGCCATGCGTTCGGAGTCGGCTTTGTTCATTTGGCAGCCGAAGGTGGTGATGTGATAGCGGCGAGGGGAGGTGGTCATGGAAAACTACGCTGAATCAGTCGAAAGAATAGTGACACTTTATCTATCTTATTGTGTAATGGTAAAAAGTTGCTTTTTCGTACTCGATCTTGATGTAAAACCGAAAGCCTTAGTTGTTCGTATTTTATTAGAGGAATTTTATCCCGCCTTCCGAGTTCTGTGCGTAGATTATATCGAACTCTGCGCCCTAGCCCCTAGCCCCTTCTCCCGCAGTTAATATCTGAGATACCAGATTATGTTGGACATCAACCCGTTTTTCAGTGAAAGCTATTACTTGTCCCACAACCAGGATGTACTAGCAGCAGTTAACAGTGGCGCTTTTAGCAGCGGTCTTCAACACTTTAACTCATTTGGTAAATTTGAAAGTCGCGACCCCAGCCTGCTATTCAGTAATAGCTTTTATTTACAGCAAAACTCGGATGTAGCAGCGCAGGTTAACGCTGGCGTTTTTAGGAGTGGCTTTGAACACTACGAATTATCCGGTCAATTTGAGAAGCGTAATATCAGCCAAGTATTCGATACCCGCTATTATTTAGAGCAAAATCTGGATGTAGCCGCAGCTGTCGAAAGAGGACAAACGACTGCGATCGCACACTACCTGAATAGTGGTCAATTTGAGGGTCGCAACCCCAGCCGTTTGTACGATAACAGCTTCTATCTATCTCAAAACCCGGATGTAGCAGCTGCGATCGGTACTGACTCGCTTACTGGTATCAAACACTATTTAAATTCAGGTGAATTTGAAAACCGCAGCCCCAGCGCTGAGTACAGTAACAGTTTTTATCTACAGCAAAACCCGGATGTAGCGGCTGCTGTTGGCCGTCCGGGAATAGAAAGTGCCTTTGAACACTACGTTAAATATGGTGTAGCAGAAAGACGCTTCGGCAATGATGTCTTGCTCAATCCTTCAGCTATCTACGTTTCTAATAACGGTACTGGTAACATTGGAGATGTCGATCGCACGAGTCCCGATTTGGTAGTCCAAAAGCGGTTTGTCGCTGGCAATAACGAAGGCGTTCAGCTTGATGTTTTAGGAAATCTTTATCAGGCGGGAGACGTAACTCCAGGCGCAGGAACCATTCGCATCATTTCTGAAATAGGCGATAGACTTAACGGCGACGTATTTTCAAGTATAAGGGATCGCCAGATCGGAGGATCGCAGACCGGATTGGTTAATCCTAAAGGATTTGCCATTGCCCAAACTGCTGGTTTTCTGATTGTCACCGATAATGGCGCTGGAAACCTCAAGGTATTCGGAACAGCCGCTGGTGGTGATGTCTTCCCCGTAGCAATTACAAACCTGACAGCGAATCCTTGGGACGCTGCCTACGATGAAGAAAGCGATCGCTTATATGTTGCCTTAGTCAATGGCACCATCAGCGTTTTCGATAACTACATTGGTGATGGTACAAGTATCGGTGCTGGCGGTATATCCCGGACTATTACCCCTGTAAATGCTGAGGGAACCAAGGTTTCTACCAATCTGCACGGCATTGTCTATTCTCCCGCCCGAAATAAGTTGATTGTCACTGACGTTGGTGCAGCAACTATGGCGCAAAGTCCCAACTTCAACACTGATGGGCGAATTTATGTCATAGACAACGCCAGCAACGCCAATGGCAATGTCATCCCTTCCCGTACTATTGAAGGGTCAGCAACCCAGCTGGGCAATCCAGTAGATCTGATCTTAAACGGTACTGATGTCCGAGTAGCGGAGAAGGCAAGAGATCAACTCCTGACTTTCAGGAACATTTTTGATGGGCCTAGCGGAAATATCGCTCCCGATATCAGCATTGCGGAAATCAAGCCAGAAGCTTTGGTGGCGGATGTGAGTGATGGGATGAGGAATCGCGGTGTAACTGATATCGAGACTACAGCTACTATAATCGATGCGATTTTTACCACAAGTAACCCTCCAGCAGCAGGTTCGACCGATTTCGTGGCTAAGCTTTCCAGCAGCTTGCAAACCGAGGCAACATTTAATACCTCCAACGCGGTGCCAAGCCTGGAAAACATCACTTTCGATTTGACGGGTGATGCCTTTATCACGTTTGATAGCAATGACACAAACGGCGGTATTTTAGTTATGAATCGGCTTGCTGATGGCCGAAACGGTGGTGGAGTTAATCCGTCCAGAGACCGGACAATTACTGGTGCTAATACGGGGATTGTCAGTCCTAAAGGCTTGGATGTGGCAGATGGTTTAGGGCTGGTGTTTGTCACCGAAAATAATGCCGCAACTCCAGCTATTCTTGCATTCAGCACGCAAGCTCAAGGTGATGTTGCACCAGTATTCCGTACTTCTAATCTCGGCGGAAAGCGTCCTTGGGATGTTGATTACGAACCAAATAGCGATCGCCTATTCGTAGCCGCAACTGATGGCACCGTACTCGTCTACGACCAATATGTAGCTACCCAAGGTGCAAGCGGCCCGACACGAGTAATCACACCATTCGATCCTACAAGGACGAATAAGGTATCCGTTAACCTGCACGGGGTGATTTACGTCGAATCATCCGACACATTGCTGCTTTCCGATGTCGGCAGTGCCGCGAGTCCAACTGACGGACAACTCTTTGTAATTAACAACGCTAGCACTGCAAACGGTAACTTTGCCGTTCAAGCGCAAATCGGCGGGGCAAATACTAGATTGGGGAATCCAGTTGACATTACTTTCGACGGTGGCAACCTTTATGTAGCTGAGAAATCAAATGATGCGATCTTGCGCTTTGATAACATTCTCAGACAGTCGGGTGTCCTCAATATTGCAGCCAATCAGACAGCGAACAGGAACAAGCCTGAGTCGGTAGCTTTAGCTCCCGATTATCTCTCAGCTCGTCCGACATAATAATGATGAGAAACCCGGTTTCTTGGACAATACCTTCGCCATTTCTTCGTAGTTGGGTTGAGCTAGAGCGAAACCCAACGCATTTGCCCTAGTTTCGTACCTCAACCCAACCTACAAAGCGCTCCGATCTCGTCCGGCATAATGATGAGAAACCGGGTTTCTCCAAGAAACCCGGTTTCTAAGGGCTTGGAGTTACTGAAAGTGCTTTGAGGGGAGGGGTGGGAGATAGCGTTTCTGCCGAAGTTGAACGCTCCTCCAAAGTAACACACAGCCAAATATCAAAGTTGAGAGTAGCACGACACTGGCTCCAGAAGCGATATCAAAGTAGTAGCTCAGGTAAATGCCCATAAATGCGATCGCAGCTCCTAAAACCCCCGAAATAATCATCATCAAACCAAAGCGATTGCTCAAAAGTCGGGCGATGGAAGCCGGAATCACTACCGCCGAGATAATCAAAGTCACCCCCAACACATTGAGCGTCGCCACCAGTAAAGTCGCCAGCATCAAAGCAAACAGGGTATCCATCGCCCATACAGGCACCCCATGAACTTGAGCCACTTCGCGGTCAAAACACCAGAATAGCAATGGACGATAGAACAAGAAAACCAAGCTCAGAAGGACAACAGTAACCCCCGTTACCACCCATAAATCTGTAGGTGAAACGCCCAAGACATTACCAAACAAAGCCGCTTCAAAGTTTTGGCTGAATTTGCGATAGGTGCTGATAATGGCGACTCCCAAGGCAAAGCTAGCTGTAGTGACAATGCCGATCGCAGCATCCGAGTAAACTCTGCGACTGGTAAGATACTGAATCAGCAACGCAGCTGCAAATCCCCAAATCCCCGAACCGATATAAAAATTCAAGCCTAGCACGTAACTCAGCACGGCTCCCCCCAAAATCGCATGGGACAGACCGTGGGCAATATAGCTCATGCGGCGAGTTGTAATATAAACCCCCATCACGCCACACAACAGTCCTGCCATCATGCCGACTAAGATAGCACGGCTGAAAAATTCATAGCGAAACGGTTCAAGCAACCAGTTCATGGGAATTTTGGATTTTAGATTTTAGATTTTGGATTTTGGATTGGCTATGAGGAATTGTGATGCTTTTGTTCAAAAAAATAACATTTTTATTCCCCCACTCCCCCACTCCCCCACTCCCCCACTCCCCCACTCCCCCACTCCTCTAGCTTTTAGCAATATGCGCCGGATGTTGGTTGGGATGAAACTGGGTTGTCATGCTGTTGGCAATTAAAACCCGGCCTTCGTGATGATAAACGACCATTTCCGCTCCAAAAGTACGCTCAAGATTGGCAGGCGTAAAAATATCGATCGGCTTTCCCTGGCAGATTAAGCCGTGGTTAAAGCACACTACCCAAGGCAGATGGGTGGCTACAGAATTGAGGTCGTGGGTGGAAAGCAAAACCGTCAAACCTTGTTGGTTTAGCTGAGATAAAAGATGTAACAGTTCGTGCTGAACGCGCAAGTCAGAACTGCTGGTAGGTTCATCCAGCAGAACAATATCTGGCTTGCCAATGAGCGCACGCGCCAGGAATACCCGCTGCTGTTGCCCTCCAGATAACTCACCGATCGCTTGTCCTGCTACGTCTTCGATGCCAAGTCTGGCTAGCAATTCTCTGGCAGCTGCCTTGTCTTGTTCGGAAAGCCAAGGCCACTTGTGCTGATGTCTATAGCGACCCATCATTACCACTTCCAGAGCCGTGACGGGGAAGTTCCAATCTACCGTTTCTACCTGCGGCACGTAGCCCACCTTGGGGGGAGAATTTCCCGGTTTGAGGGGGGTATCCCGAAACAAAATTTCTCCCTCCCAAGGTCGATTTAACCCCAAAATCGCTCTGATTAAGGTGGTCTTGCCGCTGCCCGAAGGCCCGACCAGACCGCAGAATTGACCGGGGTAGAGGGCTAGATTCACTTGCCTAAATACTGGCGCTGTTTCATAGCCACAAGTCAGATTTTTCACTTCGAGTAAAGGTTCCATCAGCAGTCATTAGTCATTGGTCATTGCTCATTGGAAAAGGGAAGATTTTAGATGGCAGATTTCTTTGTTGAAATTAAATCTAAAATCTAAAATTCCCCTATAAAAACGATTCAGTAATACTTCTTAATGCCTTTTTAGCGTGTAGGGGCGAAGCATTCGGGCTATAACTTATCGCTTTCTACCTAGATTTTCTGCCCGAATGCTTCGCCCCTACCATTACTGTATCGGTGTTCTAGCCCCTAGCCCCTAGTCCCTAGTCCCTTCTTTGCTGTTGGCCCTACGACATTGGTGGTGTCGATCTGATTTACTAAATCTGGATTTCCTCCCAGGTTAGAAGCGATCGTGCGGAGGTTGTTCGCCATCATACCAATGTAGGTATGTTGGGGATTGGTGTTTTCGATCGCATTGGCCGAACCTTCACCCGGTAACTCGTCATCAGCAGTATTAGCTGTCTTTACTTTGGCTTCGCGAGCAATTTGTTCTGACACTTTGCTGGGGTATACCTCGGAACCAAAGATAGCAGGGACTCCAAGTTTACGAATTTGGTCAATCAGCTTGGCTACGTCTTTGGCAGAAGGTTCTTTAAAATCCGAGGGTTGGATAGCCCCAATCACCTCGAAGCCATACTCTCTTGCCCAATAAGCCCAGGAGTCGTGGTAAGTCAGTAATTTGCGATTTTTGGCCGGGATACTTGCTACTACCTCGCGAGTTACTTTGTCAAGTGTATCCAGCTTTTGGAGGTAGTTTTTTAGATTAGTTTCGTAGTATTTTTTACCAGCTGGGTCTAACTGAGTTAACTGTTGGGCTGCTAGTTTAGCGTAAGCTTCGGCGTATTTGGGATTGACCCACAGGTGGGGATTGGGGTCTCCTTTTTCTTTGGGGAAGCTGAAGTCGAAAATCCACTGGTTTTGGGTGATGGTGTTGCTTCCCATTTCGTAGACTTTGGTGTCTTTGGGTTTGGAAGATTCAGCCAGTTTTTCTGTGGGAGTTTCTAAGTGTAAGCCATTGACGATAATCAGATTGGCTTTGGAGAGCAAATCGGCATCGGAAGGACGCGGTTCAAATGTGTGGGAGTCGGTTCCTTCGGGAATGATGCCTTGTACTTGGAGGCGATCGCCCGCAATGTTACTAACAATATTCGTCAGAGGAGCTACAGTAGTTACGACTAAAGGTTTGCCTTGGGTTTGGCTGCCAGTTGTTTGTACAGGCGTACTGGCGCTTGCTGAAGGGCTCTTAGACACAGTCCCCTCCGGTGGTTTACTGCACGCGCCCGTTAGCAAGCTGAGTGTCAGCAGCACAATGGAAAGCTTTTTCATTGATTGTAAAGCGTCTTAAATTAATGACACCAATCTTTCAGTAGAGCCTTTTACGATCGGGGATACAATGCCCCATACGGGGATTTTTTAGAGAAAAATGGCAATATTTTGCCGAAAATCAGTCTAAAGAAGTATTTTACTAATTATTTTTAGTGCGATCGGGCCTTGGCTTTTGCCGTTGGTAGTGAAAGCAAAGGCCCGATCGCGATTCATACAGTCATTTAGCAACGCCAAAATTCTTATACTCCCTAATATACTTAAATGGAAAAGGGATTACAGTACTTTGCCCGGTTCGGACGAAATCCACATCCATAGTTGGAAGGAGTTGTCTGAATATCAGTTTCGAGTCATTCACCGCAACGATTTTACGGAGATGACACGCATCTTTGAAAGAATAATCTTTTACATTTCGATCTCCCACGAAATAATATGCTTCTTTTTCAGTTTCACCGAAATATTTTATATTGAGAGAAGCGTCAAATAAATCTTCAAGATTTTCCTTCTGTTTTGAAAAAATCAGCCTTATGTGATGTTTGTTTAGAAGATAGTTCCGTAATTCAGATGAAATATTTGAATTCTTTCCTAGCCTTTCATTCAGAAGTTTGTTGAAGCTTTTTTTGCCTGGTTCATTGCTACCCAAAATTTGCAATTCCTCGGAAAATTTCACAAGTTCTTCATTATCTTTCCTAGAACTTTCAGTCATAAATTCTTGTATCAACCCTGCCAAAGCATTTCCACTTCGCTTATTTTCGGGAAACTCAGTTTCGACTTCGTTGATAATAGCTTCAATTTTAGAAAGCTCAGGAATGGTGATTTCATCGCTACGGAATATCTGATTTATATCACCTGTATCAGAAATAATAAGACCTTCCAATGTCCTGATTTTCTCTCCAGATTTACTATCCGTCATTAATTCTCTATATTTTTCAAATTTTCCCCAGTTAAATAAGTCTAAGTCTTGATATCTATAAAATTCAAAATTACCATTTGGTTGTATTTCCATAAAAATAACGTGATTTCTATCTTCATCCCAAGCGGCAAAAGTCCAAACTCCTTTTAATTCAAGTTTATTCCAATCAAACAGGTTCAATGTTCGAGAGCCAAGATCACGCTTTATAAGCTGTTCTTTTATAATTGTTTTAACGATAGCATCAGAGACATTTCTAGTTGATTCAATTGTGAGGTGCTGTCGTTGAAATTTATCTGTTGAAGGGAGATATTCGTCTTCCTGCTCAATTTTTTCATAAAAGTCGGCATCGTGAATAATTCTAAAATTTAGAGCGTCTTTTTTATCACGTTTACCAACAGTAATTAACTTTTCATCCGTGATATAAGGAAGAAGCAATTGTTTCAGTGTCATTACTAAATCAGCAGACTCTTCATCATTCACTCTATCAACTATATGTATTGCCTGACCATCAAGTTTCGAGTGGAGTTGTTTTGGACTTTTAAGCAAGGTGCTTGTAAGTGGCATTTCTTCCTCGATTTGACGGGCAGAAAAATTAACATCCATGTATTTCGATAGATGTTCTTGAATACTTTTGAAAAATTGATGAAAAATGCCTGCTCGGCTGCTATCAAAGTCCTTTATACTTCCAAATTCAAGAAAATTAGTATGAAGCTTTTTGCCTTGTTTACTGCATTTTATGTAAGATCTTTTAGCATCTGTATCTTTACCGTCAGAAGGAAGCCACCTTCTCAGGGATGCTGTGCCACTATGCAACACATATTCAGGTCTTTTAAGAATCCTTTTTAATTCTTCGCCTTTGTATTCTTTTAATATTGAAATCTTTTTTCGATAAGTGGCTACACTGACATTCAATAAAAACTCGTTTTTTTGACTATCATCACGACTAAGAGTTATTTCAGCAACACCAATTGCATCATAAAGCTTATCTGTCAATGGTGGAACTTTAAGTAATTCTCCGGTAAGATTTGAGAATTGCAGTTGCTTAAATCTCGATCGTGATGAACCCAGAGAATTCATTAATAAGCGGGCAAGTGTTACTTCACAGATAGATTCATCATTTCCGCTATAAAAAGCTTCGGGCTTTACCTCAATTGCAGATACCTTAGAAAATTTAGGATCTGTTCTAAGTTTTTGAAGCAATTTATAAGTATTATTTGATTTTTTTTCAAACATAGCATAGGCGTATTGAGCATACCCAACAGACATAGCTTTATAATTGTCGCCAATAATACAATCCAGTTCTTCCGCTCCCCACCATTTCCGATCTTTTTCTCGTTTTAATCGGATAAACACAAAGTCTTCTTTAATAGCATCAATCTTAAAATCGATCTTCAGACGGTTTGTACGAATACTCATTTGCTAAATTCCTCTAGAATAAATTTAATTGCTTCATCGTCAACTTTATCGTTTTTACAAAGATAAGGAACTTCGACGATTTTCCGGTCAGATGAGATAATCGGACGAAAAGCTGTGTTTGAAGTACCAAGAATGTTAATCACAAAAACCCGATCGGCTCCAACGATCGCCATTTTCTCACGGATGTTATCAACTAAGTCATCAGCTTGTACTGCAACCCGATCGTTCCATAACTTGAAGTCTATATAGATGTTCCGCTCCGTTTTGAAGTCAAAGCGTTCAAATTCATGTGCATCAAGTTCTAGCAAGTGAATATTTAAAAGGCTTTGTAAAATATGTTTTCCACATACTTCGCCTAATGCCCCTTTATAAATATTGTTGAACATCGGAGGTGTAAGCATAAGTTCAGATTCAGGGAATGCTGTAGCCCAGCCAGAATCAATGAACAATTTATGTAGGATATCGATTCTCATTAAATCTGAAAGACGGGCAGTTCGTTCACTCACTTCTTTGACTTCTTTTTTTCCGTCTTCCTCAGAAAAGAAAACTTCAATTTTACTATAGTCATATTCTTCTAAATAACGATATGAAGAGGCAGCTTTCGGAAATTTAATGTAAATAATAGTATTCCAGTTCTGATTGCATTCTGACTCTTTGGCAATAGCGGGTTGACGGAGAACTTGCTCTCTAAGATTCTGCCATTCTTTAACAGTCTTAGGTGTCCACGGCGTATTCAGTTGGCGGCGTATGTAAGCAGAACTCTGATTGCTTTTGTGGGATGCACGGTTTTGGGCTTCGATTAAATCTTCAGATTGCCTAGTCGATTCACCAGCTGATTTCAGGAGATCAGTATATTCACAAACAGGCATTACATCTTCCGGTATAGAAAATCGGGTTAGATGTTTTCGCATTGAAGCATCAGCAAGAATATGAATTGTTGGAGCCTTCATATTGGTTCGACATATCCGCCCTATGGCTTGAATAATTATTTTATTCAAGAAGAGTGAATAAGCACCTGTATTGTATGAGCTAATGAAGTCATCAGCCTTTAGCTTAGGCTTATATCTTCCTATATATCTATGAAAGGCTTCATCCAACTTGCTCTTAAATGTGTTTAGGGAAAAGGCTCCATTTTCACGAAGAAATTCCAATTGAAAAATGTATTTTATGAAATTATCATCTTCGATATTATTACCAAAAATATTCACAAGTAGATTAGTTGGATTATCGAGATAAATCCCATTAATATCCATATCTGAATGTTTTGGAAATCGGTTAATGTGTACTGGTCTTAGGTCAGAAGGAATGGGGAATTGTAGATTTTGTCCAACTCCAATTGTCTGGTAGGCAGAGATAATGAATCTGCGTTTGTTATCTTTCAGTTCATTTAGTAGTTTTTCTTTATTTTCCTCAAAGTTATTTCCACTAAGCAGGAAAATTGTATTACATACACTACCATCTATGACATCTTTCTTGTCATCCAATAGTAATTCCGCATACTGATACAATATATTTAGGTCGAACTTTGGATCGGAAGGCTTTGGCAATTTATTGAAGAGGCAAAGAAACGCATGGCAATCAGAGTGATCCAGAAAATATTTCCATGCAGTCAACGCTCTCACATAACGGCAAAATAAAAATTCAATACTCTTCTCATCATCATCAGTATTTTTATGGCGAAGATCATTCCATAAAGCCTGCGCTGCTTCTCGGTCAAGCAAAAGCTCCTCAAGCTGTTTAATTCCTTCTTTTTGTAAATCTGTTCCAATAAACTCAGTTTTTATGGCAACTTGTTGATCATATCCTTTAGTTGCTTCAGAATATGCGTTCTTGAGCCTGATAATAGCATCTTCTTTAAGGCGTATAAATGAATTTCCCAAACGGGATTTCAGATACTCAAGATCGTAATTTCCAATATTGGTATCAAGTCCAGCAGTCGCAGAAATGCCGACTACCATAGCCTTTGAGCAAACTCCAGCCAAAAAGGATTCGGGTGTACGGCTGAAGTTGAACATATATATTTTCGATAACGTATCATGCTCATCACTATCGACGATATCGTAGTAACGAAAGCCTGTATCATAGAATCCCTGACGCTGGATTGTTCCTTTGTCAGTTTGCAAGCCATAGGAAAAATCATCTTCTAGAATTTTACTAGTTAAAAATTCGACATCTGTATCATCAAGGCGAAAATGATTCAGAACACTCTTAACAGCAAATTCAAGGGAAAAGGCTTCGTTAATGCTGTTATTTTCGTCTTTCAAATGACGATAGTTATCGGCTAAATACTTAATTCCTGTCTGAAAGTAGGTTAAAAATCCGGTAATCTTACTTAGCAGTTCGTGAATATCGACACCAGTTGTTTTTGTTTTAGTATCAAAAGCCTTAATCCAATTTGTAAGGTTTTGTGAATCTTCAATAATCTTGATACGCTGATGACGATCCAGCACATTATGGAATTGGTAATCATAGAACAGAAAGTTCCTTTTCTTGGTCGAAAAGTCCTCATGAGATTTACAAGTATTCTGTAATTTATATGTGGTGAATATATAATTAGCTTTATCTCGAAAGGATTCAATCTGTTGTCGCGGGGATAACCATTTTTTTGCGGAAGATTTTTTCTGGAACCATTCAGATTCTTTAATAAGGACTTCAGGACATTCGTTTTGCATAAGATGGTTATGAATATTCAAGAATAAATCAAGAAGATCGACTCGATGCCGCAAGCCTGATTTAATGATATTGTTGAGTACAGCTTCTTTGGTAGTATCAAATTCATCAATAAAAATAAGTGCTTTATCAATAAAGCGTTCATTAAAATAATATGAATTTTCAACAAGTGTCGTATTTTTAGCGATGAACTTATCTATACTAAGGAAAAAAACAGTTTTATCATCTGTAAATACGGCGGGATATAATTTCCCAATCCATTGATAGTCGCGATCATTTTTTATAGCTGAAAGGCGGGCTTTTTTGGTTTTGAAATTATTCTTCAATACTTCTATAATAGTTTTTCGGAATTTTGGCTCAATAATTTTGCGAATTTCTGTTTCCCAGCTATCTTTAACTTCTTTGGGAAGTTGACGATTTTGGAGTACTTCTATATGAGACTTTAATTTTTTATAACTTTCTGTCTTGAAGTGATCAGGAATTTCATCATCAATAGTGAGTAGATTTTTAATAACAGTATCTATATTAGAATCAATAAAAAGAACATATTTGTCAAATTTATCTTCCTTTGCGTCAGCAATAAAACGCTCTTTAAGTTCGTCAATTGGCAGATTTTTCTTGAGGTTGGTAATAAATAGTATTTTTCGATTTTGAGCAGCAAATTCCTCGTAATTAGAATAGATAAAGTTGAGGACATTGTATGTTTTACCAGAACCAGTGGGCATACTCAGGAGAAGCAGCCCAGGATTAAATTGTTTGCAGTATTCGTTTAATATTTGTTCCATATCCCTAATAACCTTAGTAGAGTTTAAATCTGAGATGATTAACCCAATAATTAATTTATTGAATAGAAAATCTCACTCTCACATCGGAAAAAGTTTATTCCGGCTATGAGTACCAATATTCAAGCTATTTTGCCATTCAGATAAGCACAGCGATGCGACGAAACCTTAACGAAGTGTAATGCACCTTCATTTCTGCCGTTATTTTAATAAATTACCTAAGATTTTATCATAAAACCCCATTTCAATCTTAAGCTAGATTAAAAAATAATTATAGCACACCGATCTCAACCAAAGCGGATTTGGTATCAGTAATGCCAGAAACCGGTAATATGCGGGTTGGAGCAAGGAAATATCGACCTTGAGAACGAATATTCCCGCTTTCTCATCCTCTATCCCAAATACTGAATCGGTGTTCTAGAACATTACCCCAGCAGCGTAGGGTGCATTATAGCACACCCTACGCTTTTATATTCCAAGTTTTATGAAAACTTTTTTTTGCACTTCGCATCACACATTCGGGTGATAAATATTTATTTGAGTCGATTAAATTCGTTGTTGATTAATTATTGAAAAGTTTTTTGTTTTTGTCCTGATGGCGTATCTGGCGGCAGGAATAAAGCCGTAGAAGCATTAATCAAGGACATCTACAATGCGCCTCTACAAATCTATTCTATTATCTGGTTTGCTACTTTCTGGTATTGCCGCTAACTGCAAAGAATTTGAGTATCGCAACTCTGAAATATTGCAAAAATTTGAGGCAGACCGACAACATTTATTAGCTGATGTTCCAAGCCCGGATGATGACAGTCGCGGTAGCGGACGTTTTACGACTAATCAAAATCTGAATTTTGTGGCTGATGGCAAAAACCCGGATGATGACGACAGTCGCGGTAGCGGACGTTTTACGACTAATCAAAATCTGAATTTTGTGGCTGATGGCAAAAACCAGGATGATGATGACAGTCCCGCCGGTCGCGGTAGCGGACGTTTAACGATCGATCGCAATCTGAATTTAGTGGCTACTGCGAAGAATCCGCCGAACCGAAAAACCTTTGGCAACGGACGCTTCATGACAGATACCAATCCAAATAATGGTTGAATCCAGTAAAAAATTAAGAATTAAAAATCTCGCGAAAATACTCTGCAAATTTTGATTTTTAATTCCCAACCTCTTAAAAAATTCCTGGTTTCCAAGTTCCATGAAACCCCATTGGAACAACGCTGGGTAATCCCAGTTTACACACAGGTTCCCGATCCAGTCTTTCACTATCAAATATCCAAACTTCGCTGCTGTTTGTGTTGCCATCAAACACAACTGTCAGTACCCAACCCCGCTCAGGATTGATGGCATCTGGAGCATATATGGGTTCTGTAGGATAGCGATTTTCGCCCAAATCTGCTTCGTTGAGAGTGCCAGTTTGATTGTCGAAACGTGCGATCGCACCATAGATTTCTTTGGTTGTATCAACCCCTTGTCGTTGCAATGACAGATAGGTTCTTCGCGAAGATTTCCCGATTTGCGACTGCGGGACAACTGGAAATTCACAATCTCTGTCTAATAATTCCTCTGTTTTCTGTATTTTACCAGTTTGAGGATCGAGACGCACTTGCCATAGAGTCGCTTTGGCGGGGGTTTGAATCTGTCCTGTTGCTACTTCCTTGAGACGCTGGTTGGTTTGAAAGTCTCGATAGCGAACAAAATCGATCGCAACTGAACCGTTATCATCCATATAACCGTTGGCAAAATGCCACTGATACCAAGGTTCGGTTTCGCTGCGACTAATTAAAGATAGAGTTTCGCGATCGAAGATTAAAATCTGGGTTCCTAGCTGTGGTTTCCACTCCATTGCATCGCTGAAGCTGCTCAAACCTATCGCAGCTGGAAGTAGATTTATTCGCACTGGAGGCACGAAAAACACAAGATATTGCCCAGCCATGACAAAATCATGTATTAGGGGAAGTCCATCTAGGGTAACTGACGCCTTTTGGCGGATCTTGCCAGCGCGATCGCACTTATAAATATTGAGTGTCGCATTAATTCCAGGAGTAATGCCAAAGTTGAAGATTTCTCCTGTTTGCGCGTCGCATTTGGGATGCGCCGAGTAGGACATTCCCTTACTCAGTCCAGATAAATCATCTAATCCCTCAGTTTCCAGAGTTTCCAGATCGATCGCGTGAGGTTTTCCACCTTCCCACAGTGCCAACAGTTTATCTGGTAAGGCTAACACAGAGGTATTCGCAGCATTTTTTGTTGCTCTGAGCCATTTAGTCCAGAATAGCCCAGGTGCGGTCATTCCATAGTTGCCGTAGAGGTATTTACCCGCTTCAGATTCGGCTAAATAACCGGCTGTTTGCACGTAGCGATAGACGCCTGTTGCACCCCCATCGCTGAAGTGTACGGCGAGGATGGCACCATCGCCATCAAACCAGTGTCCTACCGATTCGCCGCCACGTTCTAGACGTCCTGGGCCATTGCGATAAAGGCTGCCGCGCAAGCCTTCTGGGATTTTACCGCCTAGAAGTGGCAGAGGAGTGAGAGGAAATTCTTTGGCTGGTTGGGAAAAGGCTTTTGCCCAAGCTTTAGATGTTGAAGGTGACTTAGTTATCACTGCACTCCTACGTTTTGCAAAACTCGATCGATTTTGTCAGCTTTCTGTGTATTCCCTTGGGCTCTATATAAGTCGCTAGCTTGTTTTAAGGTAGCGATCGATTCTTCTACCTTAACCTGACTTGCTAAAGCAACGCCTAAATTATGGTGAGCTTCTGCATAGTTGGGATTGATACGAATCGCTTCTGACCACATGGACATAGCCTTTGCTACATCGTTTTGTTTGTACAGAGCAACTCCCAAATTATTGTAAGCTTCAGCATCCTCTGGATTGAGGCTCAATCCTTTTTTCAATTCTGCGATCGCTTCCTCTAGCTTGCCCTCATCGGTTAGATTGGTTCCCAAGCTAATGTGAGCTGTGGCGCTTTTGGGATCGATGCGAATAACTTCTCTGTAAGCTGCAATGGCTTCCGACGTTTGGCCTTGGTTTCTCAGAGCTATTCCCAAGTTATAATTAGCTTCTGCATGGTTAGGATTGATGCGAATCACTTCTTTGTAGGCTGCAATAGCTTCCTTTAGCTGACCCTGCGCTTGTAGGGCTACTCCCAAGTTATATTGGGCTTCTGTCAAGTCGGGATGAATGCGAAGTGCTTGCCTAGTTTGCTCGATCGCTTCCGGCAATTTGCCCTGTTGGTTGAGAGTTAGGCCCAAGTTGGCATGAGCCTCGGCATAGTTGGGATCTAGATCGATCGCTTTGCCAAAAGCTGCTTGTGCATCTTTGAGGTTTCCCTGTTTATAGAAAGTAATCCCTTGATAAAAATAAGCGATCGCACTTTCCTTGTGAGCTATGACTTCTTGAATCGCCCCGATAGCTGCTTTAAAGTTTCCCGATTCTTGCTCTACCAACGCCATTCCCAGTCTTGCTTCTTGCAACCTGGGATTCAATTTTAAGGCTTTTTGGTTAAATTCGCGCCCTTTTTCCAAGTCTCCCAGGCGGCGGTACGCTTCTCCTATGTTGGTGTAAGCGTCTGCAAAATTCGGTTCTTGGCTAACCTGAAAGCGGTAGCACTCAATTTTTTTCTGGAGATCTGCCTTTTCCCGATCGTCGAGAGCGGTTTTGTTGAGAGAATGTGCTTGTGGTTCATTGACAAGAAACCCACCACAATCCTCGATTATAGCGACGGGCATCCCTTTTGAGGATGGGAATGAGCGAGTGAAAAATAAATAAGCGGCGACGCCAGTACCGAGGATAGCTACGATACCGGCTGCAATACCAATTCGAGTAGATGCTTTAGACAGTGGTAACATAACTGCGATCGCGGCTATGGGGATAATTTCCTTATCAGTTTACTCGGAACTATCCGATCGCGCTCAAAGATTATAAGCGATCGTGAGGTTAGGTAATAAAATTGCCGAATCGGTGTTCTCCTACGTCCGAAATGCCCGAAACCATTAGCTAGACTGGTTTTGAGCCGCTTGCTGTACTTGCTCCGCAGTCAAATCCAATGCCTCTCCTATTTGTGCGACACTCAACCCCAATGCTAACAATCGGGGTACAGCTTCTAGTTTGCCCTCCAGTTTGCCTTCTTCCAAGCCTTCTTCCTTGATACTTTGATAAAGCCTTGATTGTTTAAATTCGCTCTCGGTAAAGGTAAACATTTGTCGAATCTCCTCTCTAGTTAATCGGGTAAACTTGTACAACAAAATCGTCTCTATCAATTCTAGAATTTCCCGCCTGGTTGCTTCATCCGTAACCTGTTGGCGCGTTTGGGAAATCAATTCCCTGGCGCTGGTAACTGCGCTTTCTTCCCTTTCGACAATTAACCGCACAATTCTCAATCCCAGGGAAGTACTTCCTGCTTCTGGTAACCGATCTAAATAGATGCGCTGTACTTCATTACTAGAAAATAACGCTTGATATGGAATTACATCGCTGGTTTCTATACTTCCCGTTGGATATATAACAACCGCACGCCAAAGATTAACCGATGGGTTTTGGCGGAGATAAAGAAAGATTTCGGAAAAGAAGCGACGATAGAATGTAGCATCTGGCTGAAATTGCACTTCGGCAAAGTAAACTGTTCGATCGGCAGAGTCGGGAACGGGTACAAAAACGCCATCAATTCGGAAGGAAGTTTGCTTGAGTTCGACAGATGCAAATTGATAATTGCTAATATCGATGTTTGGCTGACCGATCAGTTCAAAAAATATGCGCGGGAAAGTTTTAAATAGACGATAGAAGATAGAGTCTGTTTTCACTGGTATTTTGTCTCATTTCTTGGTTCAGAGGGCTCTTCCGTACTTAGTGTGCCAAATTATTAGTTTTTTGGTGCCTTACACCTTAGCTGGCTGGGATTTCAAAGCGA
>NZ_JAIQZM010000057.1 GCF_023333595.1 Argonema galeatum A003/A1 | reverse complement strand
TCTGCCCCTCTGCCCCTCTGCCCCTCTGCCCCTCTGCTCCTCTGCCCCTCTGCCCCTCTGCCCCTCTGCTCCTCTGCTCCTCTGCTCCTCTGCCCCTCTGCCCCTCTGCTCCTCTGCTCCTCTGCCCCTCTGCCTCCTTAACGCCGTCTGAGTCTTTTAACTTTAACTGGCTTAGCTGGGGCACCTTTAGCTCCTCCCTTTACATGAAAGTAAGCTTCCATGACTTTTAGCACCTTCGGAGCTGCAAACTTGCCGCCACCACCGCCGGAATGTTCGCCAAAAGCCACCACGACAATTTCCGGATTATCTATTGGCGCATAGGAACCGAACCAAGTGTGGGTTCTTTTACCGTGCGCCACTTCAGAAGTGCCGCTTTTACCCGCAGCAGGAGGAATGGTTGGCGAATTCATTACCGCGCCGGTACCCCCACTTACCACAGCCCTTAAACCTTGCCGCAGCACTCGAACGGTTTCTGGTTTCAAATGCAAATCAACCCGCCAGTTTTTTGCTTCCTCATTATCCTTTAGCAAGTGAGGTTTGACTCGGTAGCCACCATTGGCAGGCACGGCAAACATCACGGCCACCTGTAGTGGTGTGGCTTGCAGAAAACCCTGACCGATCGACATATTGACCGTATCTCCAATAGTCCACTCCTCTTTCATCCGTCGCTGCTTCCAGTCATTATCCGCCACCAAACCCGCTGTTTCTTCCGCTTCCAACTCAATGCCAGTTTTTTGACCAAAGCCATAGCGTCGCGTCCAGTCAATCAGGGCTGGTCCCCCGGTTCTCATTCCCACTTGATAAAAGAAAGTATCGCTACTCCACTTAAGACCGCCCACAAATCCCAAGGGGCCAAATCCTGCGTGGTTCCAATCTGCAAAGAAAATCCCCCCGACCCTAATACCTGCGTATGTTCCCAACACCACGTTTGGGGAAAGTTTGCCCGATTCAATACCAGCAGTGGTAGTAACGATTTTGAAGGTACTCGCTGGTGGAAAAGCTTGTAGCGCACGGTTGACAAAGGGATGGTTTAACTTTTGCAGGCGCTGCCATTCTTTCTGAGAGATTCGACGAGTAAAAAAATTCGGGTCGAAAGCAGGGCGACTCACCATTGCTAAAATCGCCCCATTGTTGGGATTCATCGCCACAATTGCACCTCTGTCGCTGCCAAGTGCCGCTTCCGCCGCTTTCTG
The DNA here is from genome assembly GCF_023333595.1 of Argonema galeatum A003/A1. Classification (GTDB taxonomy): domain Bacteria; phylum Cyanobacteriota; class Cyanobacteriia; order Cyanobacteriales; family Aerosakkonemataceae; genus Argonema; species Argonema galeatum. Next base: position 26,259 of record NZ_JAIQZM010000057.1, on the reverse strand, counting down.
CAAATCTAGGTCTATAGTTAAATGCACATTATCGCCCGGTTTTGAGGCTTTCTCCCCCAAAATACGCAAAATCCGATTTTTGCCATCTACCTCGACCTGTTGGCCGCCCCAGGTTCCTCGTAGTGTTTTCTCAAAGGCTGCTTCCACGCCCATTTTGCCTATCGCATCTCCCAGTCGATAGTCGTTGCTTGTGCCCTTCGCCCTCTCTAAATCTACATGGTTCATTTCACCCGTGTAACCCAGGACGTGGGCTGCTATTTCGCCGTTGGGGTATACCCGCGCCGGTTCTATGTCTACCTCAACTCCTTGTAGCTGGTTTTGGGATTCTTCTAGGACTACTATCTTTTCCGGACTAATATCGCGCTCAATTCGCACGAGGGTGGGGTTGTTTTCGCCTATTTGTTCCATGCGCTTTTGAATATCTGCTTCTGGAATCTCCAGGATCTCGGAAAGGCGTTTGCGCGTGGTAGGCCAAGACTTTTGCTTGTGTGCTAAGGGCCAGAGATAGACTGAGCGGGAAAGACGACTGCTGGCAAGGATTCTGCCTTTGCGATCGAAAATGTTGCCCCGTTCGGGTTGTTTGGGAATCACACGAATTCGGTTGTTGTCTGCCAGATCCCGGTTGCGTTCTCCTTGAATCAGTTGCAGGTAGGCAAGACGACTGCCGATCCCTCCTAGCATTACCAAGGTAATAATTATCATCACAACCGAGGACTGGTAATTTCGTCCGACCGTGCGGGTCTTTGATTTTCTGTCTGATGAGGAAGACCAAAGCAAGGTCATACGGCAGTACTCCTAAGTCTTGAGTTCCAAAGTCCTGAATTTAGAGTTTGACACTCTTTAGCCTTAGCTGTCGGGATTTGGAGAAAGTTTTGATGATTAACTTTACCAATATTCGCGTTTTCCTTCTGCCCTTGGTAAAGCCAAATACTATATTGACAGGCTGGGCAGCTGGCTTTAGTCAGTGGCAGAATGTCAAAATAAGCAAAAGGGAAGATTTGCCACTGCATCAACAACTATGCTGATTGTGCTGGCAACCGGGTCATCGCCACAAGGATTTCGCCATTATGTCTCAGACTGCTGTTCAGAATCCAGACGCTAAGGGCACAGACACAGTACTGGATGTTGAACTCCGTAAAGTTTTCAAGGTGTTCAATGGAGAGACTGCTGTACGGGGGGTTGACCTTGAGATTCACCAGGGCGAATTTTTTAGTATTTTAGGTCCGTCTGGGTGTGGTAAAACGACTACACTGCGCTTAATTGCTGGGTTTGAGATGCCTTCAGCCGGTGAGGTGGTAATTCAAGGCAAGTCGATGACATACGTGCCACCCTATCGCCGCCCTGTGAATACTGTGTTTCAGAGTTATGCTCTGTTTAACCACCTGACTGTTTGGGAAAATATCGCTTTTGGATTGCGGATTAAAGGATTACCGAAAGCCTCGATCGCAGAACGGGTTAAAGAAACCCTCAAGCTGGTTAAAATGGAAGCTTTCACCAACCGATTCCCCACTCAGCTGTCTGGAGGGCAGCAACAACGGGTGGCACTAGCACGGGCCTTGGTGAACCGGCCTGCGGTGCTTTTGCTAGATGAACCCTTGGGAGCGTTGGATTTAAAGCTGCGTAAAGAAATGCAGGTGGAGTTAACGAATTTACACCAAGACTTGGGGCTGACTTTTGTGATGGTTACTCATGACCAAGAGGAGGCGCTGAGTCTTTCGGATCGGATTTCGGTAATGCACGAGGGCAAAATTGAACAAATAGGTACGCCCAGCGAAATCTACGAGTGCCCCCAATCTGCTTTTGTAGCTGACTTTATTGGGGATACTAATCTGTTTGGAGGCCAAGTTTTTGCCTCGGACGCCACCGAAATCCAGGTGGTGACAGAAACTAAAATGAAGATGGTGGTGCAAAAACAGTCCGCCTCCATGTCTTTGAATCCCCAAGAAGCTGTGGTGGTCAGCGTGCGACCTGAGAAGATTCAACTGAATCTGGAGCCGTCCTGCGTACAGGGAAACTGTTTTGAAGGACGCCTGAAGCACGTGATGTATCTGGGAACCCACGTTCACTGCGTGGTGGAATTAACGTCGGGCGATCGCATTACTGTCAAGCAGCCTAACACCTTTGCCAGCTTACCTGACCCCCAAACTCCTGTCTATGCCTACTGGACACCAAAAGATTGTCTGGTTCTGGCTTGTAGGGACACGCCATGATTAACTTTATTCATATAGCCAATTGACAAATGACGAATGACTGTTGACAAATGACATTAGATCGGTTTTTACAAGAGTTGGAGTCCCATTGCTCCTCAACTGCGATCGCTACCTTTTTGGGCAGCGACGGACAACCTTTTGTGGTTGACATGAACCGAGAAGCAGGTCGCGTCACTTATGGCTACCACAAAACGATCAAAAAAATATTTATGGGCAAACTGATGGACAGCTGCAATCCATCTGCTTCTCTGATCCTGCGCTCTTTTACCTCAGAAATCGATGAATTCACCAAGTTACCTTATAAAGAACTGCGCGGCTACCTCCTTAGACGCGAGGGCAATAACCTGGAATTTGAAAAAATATCCCCAGAACTGATGTTTGCCTATCAAAACACGGACGCCAAAACAGGTGAACCGCTCTCTTTAGAACAATCAGTACGATACTGTTAAATAGTCATCGGATAATTTCAGATTTTAGATTTTAGATTTCAAAACTTTACTTTAAAATTGACGATTTTAAATCGTCAATTTTAAATCAGAAATCTGAAATTGTTAAATAGACAACTGGCAACTGACACATGACGAACGATCTGCGGCTATCTCAGTTTTATCCAACCCGGCGTCAGTTCTTAAAAACGGCAGCGGCGGCAGTTTCAGGACTTGCCCTTTCGGGTTGCGGTTGGACGCTGGCACAGGTACGACCGACACCACCATCAAATAGAAAAAGCGGTGCCAACAAGAAGCTATACATCTATACCTGGTCTAGCTATACAGATGAAGATTTGCTCAAAAGCTTTACTAAAGAAACTGGAATCGAGGTGATAGTAGCCGTTTATGATTCTAACGAGACGATGCTGGCCAAGATCCAAATAGGGGGCGGGGCTGACTACAGTATTATCTACCCCTCTGACTACATGGTTCGGCAAATGCGGGATAAGGGTTTGCTGCTAGAACTGGATCGAGACCGTCTAATTGGTTTGGATAATCTCTTGCCACAATTCCAAAATCCAGTTTACGATCCCGATAACAGCTACAGCGTGCCCATGAGCTGGGGAACAACAGGCTTAATTTATAATTCTAAAACCCTCAAGCAAGCTCCAGAAGATTGGGACTATCTCTGGGAACAACAGCAAGTATTGTCTAGGCGGATCACCTTGCTGGATGATGTTCGGGAAGTGATGGGTGCGACCTTGCGGATGCTGGGCTATTCCTACAACTCTCAAGATTCTGCTCAACTTGAACAAGCCTATAAAAAGTTGGCGTCGCTAAAATCTACGATCGCTTCTTTTTCAACGGACACCTGGAAAGAGCAAATTTTGGCCGGAGACTTGTTGGTGTCTATGGGTTACTCAGCAGACGCGGTGGAAGTGGCCAAAGAAAACCCCAGCTTGCAATACGCGATTCCTCGCAGCGGTACTTCTCTGTGGACGGACACGATGATAATTCCCGCATCAGCTCCCAATCGCGATGCCGCTTATGATTGGATAAACTTTATGTTGCAACCGGCTGTGGCAGCTCAAGTATGCGATCGACTTAATTTTGCTACCCCAAATCAAGCCGCCATCAAGCAGTTACCTCCAAAAGTAAGCGAAAATCCCAGCTTATTTCCGAAAGAGTCTGTACTGGAAAAGTGCGAAAGAATTATTCCATTAGGAAAATTTAATCAAGTTTACGATCGCTACTGGACTCAGTTGACTAGCAGTTAATCAATTTTGGATTTTGGATTTGCCAGTTAAGATGATTGCCCTACTTGCTAGTGTCCCTCTTCCAAAATCCTTGCATCTAAAATCTAAAATCGAACTATAGCAACCTTCTTGGCAGTTAGGACATTCTGAATTCCTGAAACGTTGGCGGATTCTAAACACTTCTTCCCCTAGTCCCTAGCAAAAGAGCCCCTAGCTATATGTCTACCCAAATTTCCTCTCCCTCTACTCCTCCCACTCCTAAATCTGAGCCGCAAGCTAGCCCTACCGCCGGACGATGGTTGGGCTCTCTAGGATTGCTTGGCCCCGCCGGGATTTGGTTGGGGCTATTGCTGGTGTTGCCGACTTTGGTGCTTTTTGAGCTGAGTTTGGTGCCGGGACTAGAACCGGGGGGTCTGGTTAATCCTTCTGGATTGGAGAACTATTTACGGGTATTTGAGCCGGTTAATTTGTCGGTGATGAAGCGATCGCTGTTTTTTGCCGGTGGGACTACTGTAATCTGTTTGCTGCTGGGATTCCCCGTTGCCTACTGGATTGCCCTGTTAGCGCCCACAAAGTGGCGCAATTTGCTCCTGGTTGGCTTTGTCTTGCCTTTGTGGACATCATCGCTGCTGCGTACTTATGCTTGGATTACGATTCTGCGCTACAGCGGCGTACTGAATACGTTACTGACTAGCCCCAACCCGTGGTTGAGCAATCTGGGACTGCCGACGATACCGCGTTTGGAATTGCTCAACGATTGGCCCGCAGTTTTGATTGGGATGAGCTACGGCTATCTACCTTATATGGTATTGATTCTCTACGCTTCTTTAGAAAAGTTAGATCGGCGGTTGTTGGAAGCGGCATCCGATTTGGGGGCTAATCCAATTCAAACTTTTGTTCAGGTTACGGTTCCACAAACAATGCCCGGTATTGCAGCCGCTTCTTTGCTGGTATTTATCACTGGTTTAGGCGATTTCGTCGATCCGGAATTGCTGGGAGGCGATTCGACTATGACTATTTCTCGTTTGATTTATAACCAGTTTCTCAAAACTAATCAGTGGGGGTTTGGTTCGGCTTTGAGTATGGTGTTAATCATGCTTGTCAGTATTGCGATCGCGCTTCTACTCAAATTTGGCGATCGCAACGCCGCTAGTTAAACATTACTGCCATTCCACATCACCAACTATAGAGAACTTATAACAGGCTCATGGCCAAATCTCAATTGCGAGTTCAACGCGGTTTCCTTTGGCAGGGGCTTTTCACCCTGCTAATGTTCTTTTTCATGTACCTGCCCATCCTGGTACTAGCCTTGTACAGCTTCAATCAATCCCGCTATAGCGCTAGTTGGGAGGGATTCACCCTCGCCTGGTATCAAAAGCTATTTAGCGATGCCCGCATTCTCAGGGCCTTGCAAAATAGTTTGACGGTGGCTTTTTGTGCCGTCGGCGTTTCAGCTGTAGTCGGCACGCTGATGGCAGTCGGTTTAGCGCGTTACCGATTTCCCGGCAGGTCATTATATCGCGGTATTTCCTACCTGCCGCTGATTATTCCAGATATTGCGATCGCTGTTGCCACCCTGATATTTTTGGCAGTAATTCAAATTCGCCTCAGCCTGTGGACAATTGTGGCATCTCATGTCGTCTTCTGTCTCGCCTACGTCGGACTGATTGTTTCCACCCGACTCGCAGACTTAAACCCCCACCTGGAAGAAGCCGCCCTCGATTTAGGCGCTACACCCTTTCAAGCATTCATCAAAGTGCTGCTACCCCAACTCATGCCCGGTATTATCTCCGGTTGTCTCCTCGCTTTTGTCCTCAGCTTAGACGACTTTCTGATTGCCAGTTTCACCGCCGGTAGCGACGCCACTACATTGCCCCTAGAAATCTACAGCCGCATCCGCACAGGAGTTAAACCCGACATCAACGCCCTCAGCGTCGTACTTATGCTCGTGTCAGGATTAGTTTTCTTGATAGCCGAATCCATCCGCTACCAAAGCACAGAAAAACGCCTGAAGTAATTTGGCTCTTCCGTGCTTACTATGACCGTGCAGAGTATATATCAGCTTGCGAGTAGGGGCTCTTTTGGCAGATAACTTATGGTTTTCAGACCAGAATAATGGCAAAACCCGCCCCTACTTCCTGGGTGAGGTACAGGCAACCTGTAGGGGCTCTTAAGGCAGATAATGTATGGTTTTCAGACCAGAATAATAGCAAAACCCGCCCTACGAACGCTCTATCCAAGAACTGAGTTTATACCAAATCCGCAACTATTACCCCCTTTATGTCTCTAGGCTGTAGAGACGTTTCATGAAACGTCTCTACAATGTTCAGGCCAAAAATTCTCATGGGGTAACAAACCCGGATTTGGTATCAGTTTACCGTCAGCGGCTGCAAGCCGCTGGAAAAATGTTCTTTATGAACAAAAGCATAACAACTCCGAAAGACCCGTTTAATCTCGTCACTGAATATTGGTTTTATGAAGTTTATATAAAGATTAGACAAAGATATTGTAAAAACCAGAATAAATGAAAAATTATGGATAAACTAATCCGTATATCTACTTGAATCTAGAACAGAGTAATCCAAAAACTCAGGGATTACACTTAAGACTTAAGTCCAGTCACAGAATCTTGTGAGAAGGCAGATTTGGGGAATTCTATCCCAAATCATTTCAGCAATTCTATAAAATCGAGCTTTTTTAGGGTGGACGGTCTATATCGCGACAAAAACACTTATAGATTATTCAAGGTACTGACGATGACTGCAATACTCTTAGCCTATTCTGCAACAGCTTACTTTTTTTCCGGTTCTGTTTGTTATTTAGCTTTCCTGAACGATTTAAATCAAGATTCTGAGCCTTCGGCATTAAAACGCAATGCAAGTAAGTTAACTAAGGTTTGGATTGCTTTGTTGTGGCCTATGTGGATGATTAGCGAAGTTAAGGCAGAGGATAGCAAAGCCGAATTTAGAACAATTACGCCTAAAGCGGCAGAATATGTAACCTGTAGACGTGAATTAATTTCTACAGCTGCTAGCGAGATGAATCAACCAGCTGTAATGCGAGGCGATATCGCATAAATAGGGGAAAAATATGAAATGTGGGCTACCAACCTTGCATCGTGACATTTTTGCCTAACCCCCCTTGCGTTGGGGGGCTGAAATCAGGAAATCTTGCCAAGTACAAAACTCTCTCTAGTTCGCTTTGTAGGAAAAATAAACAAAGCAGGGGCTGAACTCCAACCCCTGTCTGCTCTTTAAACTTCAATTGTCGCTAAACGAGTTTCAAGTTTGGATACTCGACAATCATGTCTGACGAGGTGAGAGTATCGCCTTCGGCTTGTGGCGTCCAGAGAACTTCGATCGCCAGCAATTGCTCGCTAGGAATAGCACCAAACTGCCGCAGCGCTTGACGCAGATCCTCAGAACTATTGATAGTCGGCAATTGCAACTTGCTCAGACTTGCCGCCAGAAGAGTAACGACGATGTATTGACTTGGTTCTTCAGTTTCTCCACCTGGCAAAGCTTTCTGAGGTTCAGCTTCCCTCAAAACATTATTGACATTTGACAGAGTTTCTGCTGTAAATTTGCTGCGTTCTCCCAGGGACAAGCGGTTAAACTGAGCTTCAGCCGATTCTAACCGAGCCTGTTGAGTTTCGGCACCAGCATAGACCCAAAATTCCGGGTGGCGCAACAAAGCCAGAGTTGTTTCTTGCAATACTTCGGCCCGACCTTGGGGAGAACCCGTATCGGCGGCTTCAGCAATTTGGTTGAGTTCCTTTTGCAGGTCGCGAGCATTAGCCAGCAGACCAACTTGCAAACGCGCTACCGAAACGGCTGGATTGCTGCTGTTTCCGAGTTCGGTACTTTCACTGCTACCGATGCGACGGAAGCTTTGCACTAGGAAGTTGGCAATCCCAATAAAAATCAGGATACTGAATAGACCGCCAAACCCGCCCCCAATACCAAAAAATGGAATCAGAAAGGGAAACCCAAATCCACCGCCGCCATAGGGATAATATCCTCCCGATGGTGGTGCGTAGGTACGGGGAGACGAGTAACCGCGACTGGGTACACTAAAGGAACCGCCGCCAATCCGGCCTCCTGTACGAGCTGCCAAAGCTCCATCGGCGTGACCCAGTGCCAAGGTTAGCATGAGGCAAGCTACTAGCACGGGTTTCAGAAGCGGTTTAATAGTTGAGAGTAGTTTCTTGTACATATAACGAAGCTTATTCCAATCAAAGAAATACTGTATTGTCTGGGCGTCGTACAAATTTTTGTTAACGCATCTTTACACATTTCTAATTTAACGCCTACCATCCTGGCTGGGCAGCTATCTCAGGGCGGATGGCTGGGTAGATATCCGTACCGAGATCTCAGATTTTGGATTAAACACAAATCCAAAATCTAAAATCCAAAATCTAAAATCGAACTAGCCGCCGCCGACAATGGTGACAACTTCAATATTGTCGCCTTCCTGCACCTGAGTTTGATTCCAAAACTGTCGGTGCAGGATTTCGCCGTTGTACTCTACGGCAATTAGGCGGGGATTGTAACCTAGATGCTCTAACAAATGGGGTAGCTTTGTTTGGGAGGCGCAGGTACGGGATTCCCCATTTACTTGCAGAGTTATTTGACTAGACATGAGACTGAGGCAGGTGTGCTTGAAAAGCTCGCAGCGTTTGCAGGCGAGTTAGCTGAGAAAGGAAATACTGAGTGACTAAAGTTGGCTGTTCTGCCTGCATGATGGCTCTAACCACGGCGATGCGCTCTGCGCCAGCCGATAGTACATCGTTTAAATTGCTCGGTTCGATGCCGCCAATGGCAAACCAGGGTACAGAGGCATTCTGAGCGGCGTAGCGGACGTATTCTAATCCAGCAGCTGCTTTGCCCACCTTTGTGGGGGTTTCGTATACTGGCCCGACGCCGATATAGTCGGCACCTTCTGCGATCGCACGCTGCATTTCATCGGGATTGGTAGTAGAGCGACCGATCAGTTTATGGGGGCCTAGTAACTGTCGCGCTAGGGCTAAAGGCATATCCTGCTGTCCCAGATGTACTCCATCCGCATCAACCGCCAAAGCCAAATCTACGCGATCGTTCACAATAAATAAAGCGTTGTAACGGTGGCAAAGCTGACAAAGTTTCTGAGCTGCTTCTAAACGGAGATCGTCATCTGCCGTTTTATCCCTGTACTGTACTAAAGTTAACCCCCCTTGCAGGGCTGCATCCACAATAGCAAACAGATTTTCTGAAGCCGAAGTGACGAGATACAGGTAACTGCGGATCAGCTTCTGGTGACGCTGGTAGCCCAGCAAATTGCTCTCCAGAGTATAGACCCGATAGCGCATTTGCTTAAACGCCACACCCATATCTGGCTGGTAAAGCTTGCCATACTCTTCCAAAACCCGCAGTGCTTCTTGCACTCGGCAGAGGTTAGCCTGCAACAACGGCTCAATACCAGCACGTTGTTCTTCCTGGGGATGAGTTAACTCTGTACCTACATCGCCGGTGGTATCTCGAAAAGCCCGTAGTTCCAGAGTATGCCACCGGGCTATTTCCTGCCGTAATTGTTTGCATTCCCCAGCCAACTCAGTGCTATCCAGACCAAAACGACACCACTCTTCCACGATCCGCAAACCTTCGCGCGATCGGTCCAAGTTGGCATCTAAGATCCGGCAAACAGCAGGCTGTGCTTGTGCGGGCAAGTTTGGGAATGGCCTATATGGTTCATGTCGGTCGCCCATCGGAACAACTCCAATCTTATTTGCGCGTCACTACCACGGGCTTTGTGTTGGTGGGGAAAACCCACCTTCTAAACTAGGATACATTTTGGGAATCCCACAATTACAAGTAAGTGGGATTCTTAGGTCTAGCTTTTAAAGCCAATGCTGCTGGTGGAACGATTTTACTGGAAAATCTGAATAATATTCAGATTCTTCTCAAGTAATCGGTTTTACCCAGTTGACAGTCACATCAACCTTCTGACTTTTCCCGTTAGCTACCACAATAAGCATCTGGAAAAGGGTGTAGGGTGTAGAGAAAGAAATTAACACAGCCGACACCTTCCCATACAAGCAACCTTTAACCTATAAAGACAAAGAGAGGCTAGCTGTGAATTTAAGACATCCTTGCTTCGATCGCAAAATCTTATCAGCAATCCAGCTGGATACCAGCATCCCGCATAAAATGATCGCAAAATTGGCAAACCAAGGCCAGCAGAGACAATTTTGGACACTAGCATTAGCCAGAGATGCAGTTGCGATCGCTACCCTAGTACTAGCAACCGCAGTAACCCAAGCTTTAGCTAACACCCCGGCGCAGGCGGAAACTGTATCCCAGCAACTAGCCCAGCGTAGAGATGAAACGCCAGCAAAATCCGAAACTACCCAGTTATTGGTTAATCCTACTACTGGTAACGATACTACTGGCAACGGCAGCGATCGCACTCCCTTCAAAACCATTACCCAAGCACTGCGGGTAGCAGGGCCTAATACTGCGATCGTGCTTGCACCGGGCACATATAGCGAAGAAACTGGCGAAACCTTTCCAATTGCGCTAAAACCCGGTGTGACAATTCAGGGCGACCCCGCCAGCAAAGGGCGAAATATCATCATCAAAGGCGGCGGTCTTTTTATCAGCCCCACCTTCGCCCGCCAAAACATCGCCATTCTGGGGGCAGACAAAGCCGGAATTACCGGAGTGACAGTAACCAATACCAACCGAAGAGGCTATGGCTTGTGGATAGAATCCAGTAGCCCGGTGGTAACCGACAATACTTTTATCGGTAATAGCCATGACGGAATCTCAGTTACTGGCAACAGTGCGACTCTGATTCGCAACAATTATTTTGCTGAGAATGGGGCGAATGGAATTACTATTTACAACACCTCGCGGCCAGAAGTGCGAGAAAATGTATTTGAGAAAACTGGATTTGGGATTAACATCGGTCAAAATGCGGCACCGTTGCTAGTTGGCAATCGCATCACCGAAAACCTAGATGGCATAGTAGTTCAAAACAAAGCGCAACCTGTTTTGCGGGGCAATACAATTGAGGGAAACAGCCGAGATGGAATAGTTGCGATCGGCGAAGCACGGCCCGATCTGGGAACAGCCCAGCAGCCCGGAGGCAATATTTTTCGCAACAATCGTCGCCTAGATATTAACGGTAAAACTTCCAGCCAAACTATCCCAGCTTTTGGCAATCAACTAGCTAGGAATCGTACTACCGGACGCCTGGATCTGGCGGGAACAGCCCCCCTAGACCCAACTCCCGTCGAAGTCACGGCATCGGGAAGAGTGCAGTCACCGCCGACAGTTATCTCGCCTATTCTAAGTTCCAGGGAAACGCGATCGACAAATAGCTTCCCATCAAATGCCGCAGTAGAAATTCCAGTACCCCCACCAGCCGCACAGCCTGTACAGGTGAATCAAACTCAACCACGAGTGCAGCGTCGCGACTCTAGGACACTTCCAGTATTGCCGTCTACCACTCAAACAGGCGCATTAGAAATTACTTCCTCTATCCCTACCCCTGAATCCCAGAGGGCATCCCAGCCACTCCCCTCTTTTCCCTCTACAACAGAAGAAGGCACAGGAGGGAATTTTGGTTCGGTACAACCTGTAAGGCAAAGTAGGGGTACGCTGCCCAACCCAGGGGTGGAGGCGGGTCTGCTGCCTGTTCCCGGCTCTGAAATTCCGATGGCCAACGCCGATAATAACCTGCCGATGGTACCGATATCTCAGGATAATCCCCGCCAGCAACAACGCCGTTACGCTACCCCTCCTACCCCGCGTTCGGTGCCCAATCGTGCTGTAGCGCTTGGTTTGCGTTACCGAGTGGTGGTGGAAGCAGAGAATCCGCGTCAGCAGAGACTGGTGCGATCGATCGTTCCCGGTGCTTTTCAGACTCGTGCTAACGGTCGCGTGATGATGCAGGTGGGCGCTTATAGCGATCGTCAAGAAGCTGAGGAAATGCTGCAAAAAATCAACAGCAATGGTTTAACAGGTGCGATCGAAGAGTTACAGTTATGAGTTTCGAGTGATGAGTTTTGAGTTATGAAAATGCAACTCAAAACTCATCACTTTGTAGGGTGCGTTAACGCAGTGTAACGCACCAAAAACCTGTTACACATTTAACTTTCGTAGGACGAACTGCCAAAACTTGACAACTACAACTAAGTAGGTAGGCGTAAATAAACTGAACTCCAAGAAACCCGGTTTCTAAGAGGCACGAAACCCAACAATTGCGTTGGGTTTCGTGCCTCAACCCAACCTACAAAGAAATGGCTGAACTCCCAGAAACCCGGTTTCTTGGAGAAACCGGGTTTCTAAGGGCCTGGAGTTTTACGTTTAATTATGCCCACCTAGTTATAAGTTGACAACCTGAATGCCCATAAGCTATGCAGTTGGTTATTTTTGTCGGCTTACAAGCTTCGGGAAAAAGTACATTTTTTCGCACTTATTTCGCGACAACGCACCAGCTTGTCAGCAAGGATATGATGCGTAATAACAAGAACCGCGCCAGAAGACAGACACAGTTGATTGAAGCTGCACTTCAGGCGGGAGGTTCAGTAGTCGTAGATAACACCAACCCAACTGTGGAAGATCGCGCATCGCTGATTCAGCTTGGCAAAATGTACTGTGCTGAAATTATCGGTTATTACTTTAAATCCCAGGTAAAGCAATGCTGCGATCGCAACCAGCAACGATCCGGTAAAGCGCGGGTGCCAGATGTGGCAATTTACGTCACAATTAAAAAGCTAGTACGCCCCCAGATCGCCGAAGGTTTCGATAAACTTTTCTACGTCCAGATGACTGATGACTCAAATTTTGAGGTGCGGGAGTGGCAGGAAGGAAGATGAGGTAGAGGATGGATAACGATAATTTTGAAAAGCAAATGCGATCGCTTGAGTATTTCCACTCCCTGCGCCTGTTACCAGGCGCTTGGACGGTAGTACGCTTAGATGGACGAGGTTTTTCGCGTTTTACCGAGTCTCGCTACCAGAAGCCGTTTGACCTCAAATTCCACGAACTGATGGTACAAACTGCCAAGGCGTTGCTAGAAGAACTCCAAGGCATTTATGCTTATACGGAAAGCGATGAAATCTCCGTGCTGTTTAATCCAGACTGGGATTTGTTCGATCGCAGTTTGGAAAAGATAGTATCTATTTCTGCCAGCATCGCCACCGCCACATTTACCCACGCCGCACAAACTATAGTAAATTTTGATAGCCGCGTTTGGCTGGCTGCAAATAAATCCCAAGTAGTTGATTATTTCCGCTGGCGTCAAGCAGATGCTACCCGTTGCGCCTTGAATGGATGGTGTTATTGGACATTACGAAAAGCTGGTAAAAGCGTTACCGAAGCTACAGCTACGCTTGAAAATCAGTCGGTAGCGTTCAAAAACGAATTATTATTTCAAAATGGGATTAATTTTAACGATTTACCAACTTGGCAGCGGCGAGGAGTTGGTTTATATTGGGAAGAATATGATAAAGAAGGTTACAATCCCATTGAAAATAAAACTGTTGTGGCGAAAAGACGCCGAATTAAGGTGGATGATGAATTGCCGATGAAAGAAGCTTATGGGGAGTTTATGCGGCGTTTGATCAATACTGGTAAAGTGGTTCAAAATCCTGGCAATTTAGATGATTAATACGCGCCTTTCAGATGAGTAGGTACGCGAAACCCCGTTTCTTGAAGAAACCGGGTTTCTGGTCTGTACTTCATAAGGGCTGCAAGCCGCTGTATTAGTTAATAGGAACATCAAACAAGTTCATGACTGGATTTTTTTAGGCTAAATCTTGCCTGTGAAAACTTTCTCGGCTGGCCCAGTCATGTAAACTCGCCCGTCAACCTCCGACCATTCAATTTCCAGTGGGCCACCAGGTAATTCCACAGTCGCTTTGCGATCGCACTTTCCCGTCAGCACCCCAGCAACCAACGAAGCGCAAGCACCCGTCCCGCAAGCTAAAGTTACCCCAGCACCGCGTTCCCACACCCGCATCTTCAGATAATCTTGTCCAACAACTTGAATAAATTCCGTATTTGTGCGTTGAGGGAAAACCGAATGATGCTCAAACTTCGGCCCAACAGTTTCTAAAGGAATAGCTGCCACATCCTCCACAAACGTTATACAGTGAGGATTGCCCATACTGACGCAGGTAACATCCCAAGATTTTCCATCCACTTCCAAAGGCTGGTTAACCACTTTCTCGTCGGCAGAACAAAGCGTAGTCGGAATTTCAGCAGCTAGCAGTCGAGGTAGTCCCATATCCACCATGACTTGACCATCAAGACGCAATTTCGGTGTAATTACCCCAGCGAGAGTGTGAATGCGATATTCGCTATCCTGACTTGAGATTCCCTCTAATTCAGCGATAAACTGGGCTAAGCAGCGGATACCGTTGCCGCACATTTCCGGTTCTGAGCCATCCGAGTTAAAAATTCTCATCGTATAGTCGGTGCCATCTTGTCCTGGTAAGGCAAAAATTACACCATCAGCACCGATACCAAAATGCCGATCGCACAACTTTACAGCCTCCTCCGGCGTCAGCACTGGACTTGATGAAGTGCGATTATCAATCAGAATGAAATCATTTCCCAGCCCGTGATACTTAGTAAACTCGATTGCCATTAAATTATCCTCAAAAGCAATGACGGCAATAGGTGCTGTATACGAGCATATCTCGCATAGTCAACAAGATCCTCGTCAAACCCGCCCTTACTGGAAATTATGTAAACAGGAGCAGACTTATGCCTACCGGATTCGATACTGGGCTACCCAGCTCTCGTCAAATTCAGTCAATGATTAAAGACCAAAAACAAGCCGAAGTAAAACTCATCAGTGGCGAAACACTAAGCGGACAGATTCGCTGGCAAGATCAATTCTGTATTGGCGTGGTCGATGAAAACGATCGATCGTCGATCGTCTGGCGACACGCGATCGCATACGTAAAGCCAAAATAGAAGGGACTAGGGGAATTTTAGATTTTAGATTTAATTTCAATTTGGCGATCTGAAATCTAAAATTTGAAATCCTCTTCCCAATGCCCCATGCCCAATTCCCCAATCTAAAATCTAAAATATAGCCAATGTCCCGATCGACTAATTCTCCTCTCTTAAAAGCACCACGATGCCGAAATGGGCCCTTAGCGAAGAGCCTAAGCGTAGCATTCGTTGTCGGTCTTGCTATCCTGGGAGCTAGAGTACGCGCCCAAGAGGTGCAAGTGACACCAGCCAATCCCAAACTAGGCGATACCCTATCGGTGGTCATACAGCAGAATCCGACACTTAGCAGTACTCCCACCGTGAGAGTCGGCGATCGAACCTACCAGACCTTTTTAACTCGATCGAATAACTTTCGCGCTTTGATCCCGACCACACCCTTAGAGGCATCTGGAATTCGCCAAATCCAAGTTAAGGCAGGGGATGAAGTACAAAACCTCACAGTACAGGTAGCCTCCCGCTCCTTCCCCACCCAACGCATCCGGCTATCTGGAGGGGGGACAGAACCGACACAGTATGAACTCAACCGGGTGAGCGCCTTCAAAAAGCTGATCACCCCAGAAAAATACTGGAATGGCCCCTTCATAGCACCAAATCGGGGTAGAATCAGCACCATCTACGGAGTGCGCCGCTACTACAACGGTGTCTTTGCCAAAGACTACTACCATCGAGGCGTGGATTACGCTGGTGGATATGGTTCGCCAGTAGTTGCTCCTGCAGCCGGTAGAGTAGCCTTGGTAGGAAGAGTTTCTGAAGGCTTCCGACTGCATGGTAACGCGATCGGCATCGACCACGGTCAAGGCGTAACCAGCATCTTTATGCACTTGAGCCGCATCAACGTGCAAGAAGGAGATATCGTCGGGCCAGGTCAAGTCATCGGTGCCATAGGTTCTACGGGTGCGTCCACAGGCCCCCATTTACACTGGGGATTGTATGTTAACGGAGAGTGCGTTGACCCAACGCCTTGGCGGGTTCAAGGAATCGAATAGAGCTTACGGACTTCCCAAAAATAAACTTATGAGTATCGAAAAAATCGTTGAACAGGCGCTACAAGATGGTTATCTGACGCCAGCTATGGAAGCGGAAGTGGCACGCATCTGCGACACTGCCGCCGAGCTTTCTATAGAAGAATATATGGCCTTGGATCGGCTGATGGGATCGCTTTTGACTGGAGAAGTGGTTGCAGTACCGCGCAAGCAGTTCATTAACGTGATGGAAGAGTTGGTGCTGTCAGAGGCGATCGCACGGGCGGCCCAAATAGAAGCCACTAGCGATCGCGTCCTTGATGTGGGCGACATTGCCGCTTACGCCCTCAACAGACTACCTCCGTTGTATGCCACTACCGAAGAAGGTGCCAATTATCAGCGCCAGCGTGCCAAAGAAGAACTTCATGATTTAATTAGTCGGCAAGTCAGCGAGGCTATTGCTCGCAACTTAGAGCAACCGGAATTAGACCCCACCCGTCAAGCTCTAGGTGAAAGCACGGGGAGAGATGTACTCAAACGGGTGAGTACTCTGCTGGAGGCTTATGCTCCCGGCTATGAGCAAAAACCATAATAATCTGCACAGCACAGTGCTTCTTGAGTGCTGAGTGCTGAGCCTTTGAGCCAATTCTACATTTAAGTATGCAATAATGTAGCAAGGGGGCGAGCCAAGTGCTGACATTAACTTACGAGTACAAAATTGAGCCAACAAAAAGCCAAGTAGTAGCCATTGAGCATTACTTGAACGTTTGTCGTAAGGTCTGGAATTATGTCCTACGTGAGCGTAAAGACTGGCTCAACTCTCGCAAGTCAAATGTCAATGCTTGTTCACTTGTTTCTGAGTATATAATTCCTGCTGATGAACCTTACCCAAATTATGTAAAGCAGGCCAAATCTTTAACTGAAACAAGGAAAGCTAATCTAGAACTTAAATCAGTAAATGCCCAAGTCTTACAACAAGTTTTGAGAAAACTTGAGGCAGCGTTCCTTGATATGAGCCGTAAAGGGATGGGTTTTCCTAGATTCAAGAAACATGGGAGAATGCGTTCTTTTGTGTTTCCTCAGTTCAAGACTAATCCCGTTAAAGGGGATTTGGTTAAGCTGCCTGAGTTGGGCTGGATAAAATTGAGGTTGTCTCGCCCGATTCCCGATGGTTTTACACTCAAGCAGGTTCGTATAGTTAAGAAGGCATCTGGATATTTCGCCATGCTGTCATTACAGTGTGACGTAAAAGTGCCAGATGCGATGCCTCACGGTCATCCCGTTGGGATTGACTTAGGGTTAGAGAAGTTTTTGGCAACTTCGGATGGAGAGTTAATCGCTAGACCCCGATTTTTTAACTCGTTGCACTGTCAGCTTAAATTGCTACAACGCAGATTGAGAAACAAGAGGAAAGGTTCTAATAACTGGCGTAAGCTCAACATTAAGATTGCTAGATTACACCAAAGAATTCATGACACTAGGAAGGACTTTCACTTTAAATTAGCTCATCACCTAGTCCAAGCGGCTGGAATGGTTTTCGTTGAAGACCTTAATTTCAAAGCATGGGCAAAAGGGATGTTAGGTAAACACAGTCTAGATGCTGGCTTTGGACAGTTCATCAATATCTTACAATGGGTGTGCTGGAAGGAGCAGGTTTACTTCGCTAAGGTAAACGCTAACTACACATCTCAACAGTGTCCTCAATGCGGAACTTACACTGGTAAAAAAGATTTATCTCAAAGGTTTCATCATTGCACTGAATGTGGATACAAGACCGACAGAGATGTTGCTGCGGCACAAATTGTCATGATTCGCGGTGTTGGGGCTGCTGGGCAAGCAGTGCCAGAAATAGCCTGGGGAGACGTACTGCCGGGGGTCATCGATCTAGGCAAGTGTCCTGGAACCAGGAAATCTAAGAAGCAATTCTTAGAATCCCTAACTAGAGCGCAAGCAGGTTAGGGAGTATGTCAACTAGAGAAAGATTTAAAACTACCCCTAGATAGAGCCAAAATTTCATCGTTAACCCTAGAATAATTTGAACTTTCATTAGCCAGATGGGTTACTTCCCCCCCTTTAGTTTTGGAACGAACGAGCGATCGAGCGGACGCTCTGCTGACTGGGCTCTATAAAACGATAATCACCGTAGAGAGGATAAAGTTATGCAAACCGAACAATTAGTCACAGATAATTCCGATAACTTAGATATAAAAGAACTACTGAAAATACTCGTAGCTGTCAAGAAAGGTAACTTTAGTGCGCGTATGCCGATCGACAAGACAGGCGTAGCAGGGAAAATAGCCGATACGCTCAACGACATCATCGAACTCAATCAAAGGATGAGCAAAGAGCTAGAGCGGGTCAGCACCGTTGTTGGTAAAGACGGCAAAATTACTCAAAGAGCCTCCTTGGGTTCCGCTGGCGGTTCCTGGGCAGAAAGCGTTAATTCTGTCAATACACTAATTACAGATTTAGTGCAGCCAACAGCTGAAACAGCTCGCGTGATCCGAGCTGTTGCCAATGGCGATTTATCCCAAACCATTCCAACAGAAATTGAAGGCAGACCCTTAAAAGGAGAATTCCTTCAAACCGCGCAAATTGTCAACACAATGGTCGCCCAGCTGAGTTCCTTTGCCTCAGAAGTAACGCGGGTGGCAAGGGAAGTAGGAACAGAAGGCAAATTGGGCGTGCAAGCAGAAGTCAAAGGCGTAGCAGGCACTTGGAAAGATCTCACCGATTCCGTCAACATGATGGCAGGTAATCTGACAGCCCAAGTGCGGAACATTGCCGAAGTGACCACAGCAGTAGCAAATGGCGACTTGTCTAAGAAAATTACAGTAGATGTTAAAGGCGAAATTCTGGAATTGAAAAACACCGTCAACACGATGGTGGATCAACTCAACTCCTTCGCATCAGAAGTAACGCGGGTAGCAAGAGAAGTAGGAACAGAAGGAAAATTAGGCGGACAAGCAGAAGTAAAAGGCGTCGCCGGAACCTGGAAAGATTTGACTGATTCAGTTAACTTAATGGCAGGCAATCTCACAGCCCAAGTGCGGAATATTGCCGAAGTTACCACCGCAGTAGCAAATGGCGATTTATCTAAAAAAATTACAGTAGATGTTAAAGGCGAAATTTTAGAACTAAAAAATACCGTCAACATCATGGTTGACCAGCTTTCTTCATTTGCATCAGAAGTAACGCGGGTAGCAAGAGAAGTAGGCGCAGAAGGAAAATTAGGCGGACAAGCAGAAGTAAAAGGCGTCGCCGGAACTTGGAAAGATTTGACCGATTCGGTGAACTTCATGGCAGGCAATCTGACAGCCCAAGTACGGAACA
This sequence comes from Argonema galeatum A003/A1, assembly GCF_023333595.1. Taxonomy (GTDB): domain Bacteria; phylum Cyanobacteriota; class Cyanobacteriia; order Cyanobacteriales; family Aerosakkonemataceae; genus Argonema; species Argonema galeatum. Next base: position 7,061 of record NZ_JAIQZM010000057.1, on the reverse strand, counting down.
TTGCCGAAGTCACCACCGCAGTAGCAAATGGCGACTTGTCTAAAAAAATTACAGTAGATGTGAAAGGCGAAATTCTGGAATTGAAAAACACCGTCAACACAATGGTGGATCAACTCAACTCCTTCGCAAGTGAAGTAACGCGGGTGGCAAGAGAAGTAGGAACAGAAGGAAAATTAGGAGTACAAGCAGAAGTCAGGGGTGTAGCCGGAACTTGGAAAGATTTGACCGATTCAGTTAACTTAATGGCGGGAAATCTGACCGGACAAGTACGTAACATTGCCGAAGTGGCGACAGCTATTGCTAACGGCGACTTGTCTAAGAAAATAACGGTCGATGTTAAAGGCGAAATATTGGATCTGAAAAACACCATTAACACGATGGTTGACCAACTTTCTTCCTTTGCATCAGAAGTAACGCGGGTAGCAAGAGAAGTAGGAACGGAAGGAAAATTAGGGGTACAAGCAGAAGTCAGAGGAGTAGCCGGAACTTGGAAAGATTTAACCGATAACGTTAACTCGATGGCGGGAAATCTGACCGGACAAGTACGTAACATTGCAGAAGTAGCAACCGCTATTGCTAACGGCGACCTTTCTAAGAAAATTACCGTGCAGGTAAAAGGCGAAATTTTGGAGTTGAAAAACACCATAAATATCATGGTGGATCAACTTAGTTCCTTTGCTTCTGAAGTAACGCGGGTTGCTAGGGAAGTGGGGAGTGAAGGCAAACTGGGGGTACAAGCTGATGTCCGGGGGGTGGCGGGAACCTGGAAAGATTTGACGGACAGCGTGAACTTCATGGCAGGTTCTTTAACAGCCCAAGTACGGAATATTGCCGCAGTGACAACAGCTGTAGCAAATGGCGACCTTTCTAAGAAAATTACTGTCGATGTTAAAGGCGAAATTTTGGATCTGAAAAACACCGTCAACACAATGGTGGATCAACTGAATTCCTTTGCTTCTGAAGTAACGCGGGTTGCAAGGGAAGTGGGAACGGAAGGGAAGTTAGGCGTACAAGCAGAAGTAAAAGGTGTCGCGGGAACTTGGAAAGATTTGACCGACTCGGTAAACTTTATGGCGGGTTCCTTGACAGCCCAAGTGCGGAACATCGCCGAAGTGACGACAGCTGTAGCAAATGGTGACTTATCAAAGAAAGTTACTGTCGATGTGAAAGGCGAAATTTTAGAGTTGAAAAACACCGTCAACACAATGGTGGATCAACTGAATTCCTTCGCATCGGAAGTAACGCGGGTGGCGAGGGAAGTGGGAACGGAAGGTAAGTTGGGGGTACAAGCTTATGTTCGGGGTGTGGCGGGAACTTGGAAAGATTTGACCGACAACGTTAATTCGATGGCGGGTAATTTGACAGCCCAAGTGCGGAACATTGCTGAAGTGACGAAGGCGGTGGCAAATGGCGACTTGTCTAAGAAAATTACTGTCGATGTGAAAGGCGAGATTCTGGAACTGAAAAACACTATCAACGTGATGGTGGATCAGCTTTCGTCTTTTGCTTCCGAAGTAACGCGGGTGGCTAGGGAGGTGGGTACGGAAGGAAAGTTGGGGGGCCAAGCGGATGTTAAAGGGGTTGCGGGAACTTGGAAAGATTTGACCGACAACGTTAATTCGATGGCGGGTAATTTGACTGCCCAAGTGCGGGGGATTGCGCGAGTGGTGACGGCAGTTGCCAATGGGGATTTGAAGCGAAAATTGATGTTGGAAGCGAAGGGAGAAATTGAGACTTTAGCGGATACGATCAACGAGATGATCGATACGCTGGCAACATTTGCGGATCAAGTTACCACTGTGGCGCGAGAGGTGGGAATTGAAGGTAAGTTAGGCGGACAAGCGAAAGTGCCTGGTGCGGCGGGTATTTGGCGGGCGCTGACGGACAACGTGAACGAACTGGCGGCGAATTTGACGACGCAGGTGCGTGCGATCGCAGAAGTGGCTATAGCCGTCACCAAGGGCGACCTGACGCGATCGATCGCCGTCCAAGCAGAAGGCGAAGTCGCCATCCTCAAAGACAACATCAACCAGATGATTGCCAACCTGCGCGAAACCACCCAGAAGAACACCGAACAAGACTGGTTGAAGACCAACCTAGCCAAATTTACCCGAATGTTGCAGGGACAAAGAGATTTGGAAACAGTCTCCAAACTCATACTCTCCGAACTCGCACCCCTGGTTTCCGCACAACACGGCGTCTTCTACCTCATGGAAGCAGGCGACCATCAGGCGTATCTCAAACTTCTCAGCACCTACGCTTATCGCGAACGCAAACAGCTATCTAACCGCTTCGAGTTGGGCCAAGGAATGGTGGGACAATGCGCCCTGGAAAAAGAACGCATCCTCCTGACCGAAGTGCCAGATAACTATATCAAAATTAGTTCCGGTCTGGGAGAATCCACACCTTTAAACGCAGTCGTCTTACCAGTACTATTTGAAGGCCAAGTAACCGCAGTCATTGAACTCGCCTCCTTCCGCCGCTTCAGCGAAATTCACCTCACATTCTTCGATCAGCTTACCGAAAGCATTGCGATCGTCTTGAACACAATTGCCGCCAGTATGCGGACTGAAGAATTGCTCAAGCAATCCACAGCACTCGCAGAAGAACTGCAAACCCAACAAGCGGAACTGCGAGAAACTAACAAGCGATTGGAACAACAAGCCCAATCTCTCAAAACATCGGAAGAATTGCTCAAAAAACAGCAAGAACAATTACAACAAACTAATGAAGAACTAGAAGAAAGAAGCCGGTTGTTAGAGTTACAAAACAAGGAAGTCGAACGCAAGAACAACGAGATCGAACAGGCACGCAGATCTTTGGAAGAGAAAGCCGCGCAATTGGCTTTGAGTTCCAAGTACAAGTCAGAATTCCTGGCTAATATGTCTCACGAATTGCGGACACCCCTGAACAGCTTGCTCATTTTGGCTCGGTTGCTGGCCGATAACACTGAGGGCAATTTGTCAATTAAGCAAGTCGAATATACCCGCACAATCTATTCAGCAGGTACAGATTTGTTGGGGCTAATTAACGACATCCTAGATTTGGCAAAAATTGAATCCGGCACCATGTCAATTGAAATAGATATGATGCTGTTCACAGAACTTAGAGAGCAGATAGAGCGTACCTTTCGACAAGTGGCACAGGATAAAACTCTCACCTTCGCGATCGATTTAGATACTCAACTGCCCAGGGCAATATATACCGACTCGAAGAGATTGCAGCAAGTATTGAAAAACTTGCTCTCCAACGCATTTAAATTTACCGAACAGGGTAGCGTCACCCTGCGGACTGCTATAGAGACTGGAGGTTGGAGTCAGGACAACGAAACTTTGAATCGCGCCTCTAGCGTTGTGGCCTTTGCCGTCACCGATACCGGCATCGGCATCCCTAACGACAAACAGAAAATAATTTTTGAGGCATTTCAGCAAGCCGATGGTACCACCAGCCGCAAATATGGCGGCACCGGGCTGGGTTTGTCCATCAGCCGGGAAATTGCCCATCTCCTGGGCGGAGAAATTCAGTTAGTCAGCAAAGTAGGCGTAGGCAGTACCTTCACCCTCTACTTACCCCAAAACCATTCGGGTTCCGAAGATCCCGCAGATAAGCCTTATCAAGAGCTACGGAGCAATTTCTCTGAGCTACCCCTGACCCGTCAACCGCTCCTATCTTCATATTTCCCGTCCCCGGCCCTACCGACGCGATCGCCTTCATCGTTGCCTGCAACGGATGGGCTGGCAACCTTACAACCGAAGGCCCTGGAGCCAATATCAGCTTCATTGGATTCGCAAAAGGCTCAACCGACATCGCTTGTTGACGATCGAGGCGATATCCAACCGGGCGATATCGTATTGCTGATTGTGGAAGATGACATCAACTTTGCCCGCATCCTGTTAGATATGGCAAGACAGCAAGGCTTTAAAGTGCTGGTAGCGTTGCGTAGCGAAACGGGTCTGTCAATGGCGCGGGAATACAAGCCAAATGCTCTAGTTCTGGATATTATGCTGCCCACAATGGATGGCTGGACGGTACTCGATCGCTTAAAGCACGACCCCAGTACTCGTCATATTCCCGTCCACATCATTTCAGTGGCAGACGGGCGGCAGCGGGGCTTGCAATTGGGAGCAGTATCGTATCTGCAAAAACCCGTCACCAGCGAGGCACTGTCCAAGGCACTGACTCAAATCAAAACTTTTATTCAGCGCCCTGTAAAAAACCTGCTGGTAGTGCAAAATAACGAAGATCAACGCCACACCATAGTGGAGTTAATTGGCAACAGCGATGTCTCCACTACAGCCGTCGGCACTGGCGCAGCAGCACTGGAAGCGCTCAAGTCAGGACAATTTGATTGTTTGGTGCTGGATTTGAACTTGCCGGATATGAACGGATTTGAATTAATCTCTAGCATCAAGCAGGAGTCAAGAAATGTAGAAGCAGGAAATTTAAGGTCTTTACCGATCGTAGTTTATACCGATAAAAAACTTTCGCTCGTTCAAGAAACTGAACTCAAGCGCATTGCCCAGACTACTCCGCTCAAAGAAGTACACACTCCAGAGTCTCTCTTAGATGAAACAGCTTTGTTCCTGCACCGAGTTCAGGCAAACTTGCCCGCACCCAAGCGAGAGATGCTGGAACAACTGCACAAAACAGATCGCGTACTTACTAATAAGAAAGTACTGATCGTAGACGACGATATGCGTAACATCTTTGCTCTCGCCAGTATGCTAGAACGCCATCAGATGCAGGTGATTTATAAGGAAAATGGTAGGGATGGCATTGCCATTTTGCGGAGTACTCCAGACATCGATATCGTCTTGATGGATGTGATGATGCCAGAAATGGACGGATACGAGACAATGCGAGCTATCCGCCAAATCCCTCAATTCAAAGGGTTGCCGATGATTGCCCTCACAGCTAAAGCCATGAAAGGCGATCGCGAAAAGTGCATCGAAGCAGGCGCATCAGACTACATCACTAAACCCGTCGATACAGACCAATTGCTCTCGCTGCTGCGCGTCTGGCTCTATAAGTAGGGGGTAGAAAAGTCAAAAGTCAAAAGTCAAAAGTCAAAAGTCAAAAGAAGAAAGAAGGATTCTTCCTTCTTCCCTAGCTCCTAGCCTTTAGCCCCTAGCCTTTAGCCCCTTTTTTCTTTTGACTTTTGACTTCCCTAGCCCCTTTCTTCTTTTTTATTTTGACTTTTGACTTTTGACTTTTGACTTTTGACTTCCCTAGCCCCTTCTTCCCCTAATGACCAATGAAAAATGAAGAAAAAGTAAACATTTTGATGGTTGACGACCATCCAGAAAATCTGCTAGCGCTAGAGGCAATACTAGACAGTCTAGGTGAGAATCTGGTAAAAGCCCATTCGGGTGAAGAAGCCTTGAAATGTGTGCTCAGGCAAGATTTTGCTGTGATTCTACTTGACGTTCAAATGCCAGGGATGGATGGATTTGAAACGGCAACGCTAATTCGACTGCGAGAGCGATCGCGCCAGACCCCGATTATTTTCCTCACAGCATTTAGCACCAGCGACTCCTTCGTCTTCAAAGGCTATTCTTTGGGCGCAGTAGATTATCTGCTCAAACCGATCGACCCAGAAATATTGAAATCGAAAGTAGTCGTGTTTGTTGACCTGTTCAAGAAGACTGAGAAGATCGAACGACAAGCAGCACAACTTGCAGCCATCAACAGCGAACTTAGGGAAAGTGAAGAGCGGTTTCGCTGTTTGAGTGCATCCTCCCCAGTGGGTATTTTTCTGACAGATATTGAAGGGCACTGTACCTACACCAACCCGCGCTGCCAAGCTATCTGTGGCTTTACTTTAGAGCAAAGCTTAGGAAACGGTTGGTTAGAGTCAGTGTATTGGGAAGACCGAGAACGGGTAAAAGTAGATTGGTTTGCCTACACACATCGAGGCAATGAATACTCCGACGAGTTTCGCTTCCAAACCCCTCCCGGCATTATTCATTGGGTTAGCGTGCGATCGTCTCCCATGCTTTCCGATCGAGGTAATCCTGTAGGTCATGTGGTATCGGTAGAAGATATCACCGATCGCAAGCAAGCTGAGGAAGAAAGCAATAAGTTGCTTCGCGAACAGATAAAGCGACAGGAAGCTGAGCAAGCGAACCGTTTGAAAGACGAATTTCTAGCAGCCCTCTCCCACGAACTCCGCACTCCCCTTAACTCCATACTGGGATGGGCTCGCCTGCTCCGCACTCGCAATTTTGATGAAGAGACGACTACTCGCGCCCTAGAAACTATCGAACGCAACGCCAAGTTACAAGCGCAATTGATCGAGGACATCTTGGATGTTTCGCGCATCATCCGGGGCAAGCTGCGTCTGAATATATGCACAGTTAATCTTACAGCAATTATTAAAGGCGCGATCGATGCCATGTCTCCTCAAGCCGAAAGTAAAGCAATTAAATTGGAAACCGAACTTGATACAGTAATAAATACCGTCTCAGGCGATCCCAACCGCTTACAGCAAATTGTCTGGAATTTACTCTCCAATGCGATCAAATTCACGCCTGAAGGAGGAAAGGTCAAGGTGCAACTGGAGTGTGCTGGTGACCGCGCCCAAATAAAGGTGATTGACACAGGCATTGGTATCCCTCCAGATTTTCTTCCTTATGTTTTCGATCGCTTTCGTCAGGCTGATGGCCAAACCACAAGGTCATACGGCGGACTCGGACTGGGATTGGCTATAGTCCATCACTTAGTAGAACTGCACGGCGGAAACGTCGGCGCAGAAAGTGCAGGAGAAGGCCAGGGAGCCACGTTTACGGTGACTCTACCGCGCCTTGAAACAAGCAGGGAAGCAGGGGCGCAAAGGCGCAGGGGAGAGCCCAACATTGTAGAAACGTTTCATGAAACGTCTCAACAGCAGGTCAAGATAAGAGGGGTCATTGAAGCGGATTCCGTATAAATAGGGCTTTTTCGGAGTTGTTATGCTTTTGTTCAATTAAGAACATTTTTATTTCTTTTCTCCTCTGCCCCTCTGCCCCTCTGCCCCTCTGCCCCTCTGCCCCTCTGCCCCTCTGCCCCTCTGCCCCTCTGCC
>NZ_JAIQZM010000056.1 GCF_023333595.1 Argonema galeatum A003/A1 | reverse complement strand
CAACTGAATATGCTTTCATTAGCTTTGGCTACAAAATGATATTTTATTGTACCTCATTACAGCGCAAAGCGCTGTATTATACAGCATAAGTGTCCTGTCAGCAAAACACGCCCACACCCTAAAGGGTGGGGCTACACAAACAAAGCCTGCCTACGCAGGCTAAGATAAATTTTCGGAACAAAGACCGCCTGCGCGGTCTTTGTTCGTGTAGCCGCGCCTTGAGGCGTTAGGCTACACAAACAAAGCCTGCCTACGCAGGCTAAGATAAATTTTAGGAATTTAGACCGCCTGCGCGGTCTTTGTTCGTGTAGCCGCGCCTTTAGGCGTTAGGCTGCTGGTTTCTCATCAACCGCTGAACACTCACCAAAGATCGATTTAATTCATAATTTTTTCTTTCATTATTCTGCAAATAAGCCTGTTGTTCCTCCTCAATCATCTGCACATCCTGACGCACCAAACCATCGAGTAACTTTTGCGCCGCACCAAACAAACTATCTTTCACAAATCGACGAAACCACACAGGCAATTTGTGCAATCGCCAAAAGGCATTCAGCGATGTGAAATGAATCAGATAAGCGCGAGTTTCCGTCTCATTCACCGGACAAAGCAAACAGTAAATTTTAAAATCATTTCCCAATCTAGAAACCCAATGTGGATAAACGTAACTGACATCCAATGGTTCGGGATGCAGTCGTCGCAAACCTGGGAAAAATAATTGCGAAATTGACCAAATTTTATCTATTTTATAATAACTTTGCGCTTGATAATGAGCATCAACGCGGTTATCATCTTCCTCAATATCTTGAAGTACCGGATTTGCCCAAGCTTGCCAATCTTGATGCAAATGTCCGTGATACATATCCATCAGGTTTTCAATTAGATAGGAATAATGTGCTTTGCAGTGAATAACTGCAACAGTTGCAATATAATTGAGATGTTCCCATTCCGGTAATCCCAAATGAGATATCTTTTCAGATAAAGTATCATCGCCGGGAAATAGCCAGATAAAACCATCTTTCTCTTGGACGGGATATCGGCGAATCTGACAATTTGGTAATTTTTGATTATCTGCTAAGTAGGGGACTTCAGCGCATTCTCCTGTTGAGTTAAAACGCCATCCGTGATAAGCACATTCTAAGTTATCACCGATTACTTTACCGTGACTTAGTTTTACTTGGCGATGCGGACATCTATCTTCTAAAGCGTGAATTTTGCCTGCACTATCTCGGTAAATAACTATTGGTTGATGCCATAAGGTAATACCGAAAGGCTGGGTTTTCACTTCCTTGCTTTTGGCGACAACGTACCAGTGGTTTGGATTTATTGTTAGTTGACGGATATGGCGAGATTGGGTGATTGGGGAGAGGGAAGTCATAAGGGTAGCAATTTTATTCAAAGTTTATTTTTTTTAACCGCAGATGAAGACGGATGAACGCAGATGAACGCAGATAAGATAGGAAGGAAATCGATTGGGTGATTGGGGAGAGGGAAGTCATAAGGGTAGTAATTTTGTTGATAGTTTATTTTTTTTACCACAGATGAAGACAGATGAACACAGATAGGATAGGAATCTGCGTAAGTCGTATGATAGATATAGCATTACGGTTTTGCATATATTTTATCTGCGTTCATCTGCGGTTTAATTTCAAATCTTTAAAACGCCTTCGGGGTTGACGGAAAGTAATGGACGCCTCTGCAAACCTTCGCGATGCAGGATTTCGTTTGCTGCGAGTAAACCGCTGCTAATTGCGCGTTCCATTAAACCACAAGGGAAGGGCATTTTTACCCAATCTCCGGCAAACATTAGGTTGGGAATTTCTGTGCTGGTTTGGGGTCGTTCTGCATAACTATTTGGTGGATAACCTGAGAAGTTTTTCTGATTGACTAATTCGCGGTGTAGGATATTGGCTTCTTTGAGTTCTGGGACAATTTCATACAGTTCTTGCTGGAAGGTTGCAAGTAATGTTTCCTGGGTGGGGAATTCTTTCTCTTTGTAGCAATAAGCGTGTAATTCTACAACGCTACCTCCGGTTTTTTTTGCCCATGCGATGTATTGAGTTTGAATTTTGTGATAGAGGGTGATGCTGTCAGTGAGGCGATAACCGGAGAGGGAGGTAAACCAACTTTGTGACCATTCAAAGTCGCGATCGAACCAATATCGACAAACTGCAAACGGATCTGCTATACTTAAATGCTCTACTTGTGTTTTCAATTGGGGCGCGACATCGCCAGTCATCAATGTAAACAGGTGTTGAACTCCTGGTACATCAGCGGCGATGACGTAGTAGTCTGCTTGGATGGTTTCGGCGGATGCTTGTTGTGGCGAATTAATGACGGCGACTAATTGCGATCGATCTCCCTGACGCTGTAAAATCTTGTATCTAGGCAAATCTCGTTCTGCTGGCCCTTTGACCACCTTACCATCAGCATCGAAAACCGCACCGTGACAGGGACAGTGAAACTCCCCATCCGCTTGTTGCTTAACCGTACAACCTTGGTGAGTGCAACTCAGGGAAATCGCTTCAGCTTCCCCAGATTTAGCAGCAAAAACTTCATCGCCAGCACCAAAATATTCCATATTGTCATCAGCGATAACTTCGTTGCGACTCACCCAAAAAGGAACATCGCTGACAGCATTCCCTTGCTGATAACTCAATGAAGCAATCTTACCTTGGGAACAGTTAATTTCTCTAACAGTTGCACCTGTAATAATTTTACCACCCTTACTTTCAATTGACCTAGCAATTGGTTGCACCAAACTCGTCCCCATATCATCCTTCGTACCGTTGAAAGCTAGTCCTTCTGGATTGCCAAAAAAATAAAAGTGGAAAAACTGCATTAATTCCCCCACACTCATTTTATCTGGCGCATTTAAACTAGATTTCGCAAACGGGAGGAAGTAAAGGTCATACAATCCCCTTGGAAACTCCTTCTCAACCCATTCGGCAACTGATATATTATCAAGATTCTGGAAAGTCCTTTCAGTTTGGAAACCAGTAATTGCTCGAAAAACTTGCCAATGTTTCCACTTAGTAAGATTTATTCCCCAGCGCAAACGATTCGGAGATGCTATTGCCAAATCTACTATATTCCAGGGGAAAGCTGAATGGCTAGAGCGAAATACCTCTGGCTTATATTTGTCATCTCGATAAACAACTGAGTAGAATTTCAAATCTACAAAATTGTCTTTAATTCCCAATTCTGCAACTAAACTCTTGAGGTTGTAATACTGGGGAAAAAAGCCGTGAAACCCATGTTCCATCATAAAAGATTCACCGCCAAATTCGATAGGCCAACTGGCGATTTTGCCTCCCAACTGCGGCGCACGTTCTAAAAGCGTGACCGCGAAACCCCTTTGACTGAGTTCGTAGGCACAAGCTAACCCCGCCAACCCACCCCCAACAACTGCCACGCTAACGGGTCGATTAGCCAAGCGGGGCAAATCTAGGGTATCTTGCTGAAAGACAGTCGGCTTCGGCTTAGAGAATCGGGAGTATCCTACCATCCCGCTGACAGCACCGACACCGAACATCTTAAATAATGTGCGTCGGGAAATGGGCTGCGAAAGCGCGTACCTTGATAATTGATTCATGTATTATACTGTTGACTCCTCACACGATGAAATACTGGCGCGAAACGCTGGCTGTGGCACAGCGAATCTTGATTGAATTGTTGCGGCGGCGACGCAGCCTGGTTTTTTGGACTATTTTTCCAGTTTCTATCCTATTAATCAACGGCTTTATTGTGGCAGAACGCGCCCAACTGTCAATGGCTGAGGCGTTTGAATACGCTGCGCCCTCAACTTTGGTGGGTGCGGCGTTGTTTTTCAGCTGCCTGGGTGGTAGTGTAGCAACGGTGGTAGCAGAACGAGAACAGCAAACGCTCAAACGTCTGTTTATCTCGCCCTTGAGTGGAACTTCCTACTTTTTGGGCATTTTTGTTGCTCACACCTGTATTGGCATCGGTCAAACGCTACTGGTTTATACTATTGCGGCTTTTTGGGGCGCTAAGTTTCAAGGTTCTATCCTCCTGGGAGGAGTTATTATTTTACTAAGCATTATCTCGTATGTTGGTGTGGGATTTGTTCTCGGTACGCAATTTGCTCGTCGGACTGAGGATGTCAATGCTTTGGTGGCGGCTTTTGGGGTGCCTTTGTTAATTTTGGGGGGCGCGTTTGTGCCAAGTTTTGTTTTTCCTAAGACTCTATTGAATATAGCTAAATTTAATCCGGTTTACCACATGGTTAAAGCGCTTTCTGGAGTGTCTGATGAGGGAAAGAAATTTGCAGATATTGAGTTGCATTTCTGGTTTTTATATGTGTTTGCTATTTTGATGGTGGTGGCGGGATGGTTATCTTACCGGCGGATGTTGAGTGTGGAGAGGAGATTGTGATGTCTTCTTGCGAAAGGGCTAATTTTTTACCGCAGATGAAAGAAGATGAACGCAGATGAACGCAGATAAGATTTACTTTTGCAAAAGGTCTATTAGACCTCTCCAAAAAAGAATGTAGAGACGTTGCATGCAACGTCTCTACAAGGATTCTAGGTAACGCACCTTTAATTTCTGGAAATGTCTATTTCAAAGTTTATTTCCTCTATCTACTAAGGTTGTGCTGCATATCAAAAGGTTGAGTAAGTCTTTCGGCAAGCGACAAGTTCTTAATGATTTGACGCTGCACGTTCGACCGGGTGAAATTTACGGTTTGTTAGGGCCAAATGGTGCTGGAAAGACTACTACTATCAATATAATATGTAATTTGGTGAAGGAGGATAGGGGAGAAATTACGATTAATAAGCAACCTGTTTCTGAGGCTAGTAAGTCGCTGATTGGGGTAGCGCCGCAAGAGAATTTACTGTATAAAAGTCTCTCTTGTGCGGAAAATCTTGATTTTTTTGCTCGGATTTATGGGTTATCAAAGCAGCAGCGCTGGGAACAGGTACAAGTTTGTTTGGAGGCTGTTAATTTAGTAGATAGGGCTAAAAGTCCAGTGGAAACTCTCAGCGGTGGGATGAAACGGCGGTTGAATATTGCTGTGGCGTTGGTACATCTGCCGAAGTTGGTGATTTTGGATGAACCGACGACGGGTTTGGATATTGAGGCGCGTTATGACATTTGGGAGTTAATTCTGAATCTGAAAAAGCAGGGTATTACTGTTTTGTTGACTACTCATTTGTTGGATGAGGCTGAGCGACTTTGCGATAAAATAGGTATTATTAAAGATGGACGAATTGTGGTTGAGGGGAGTTTGTCTGCGTTGCGGGAGTTGATTCCGGCGCAGGAAGTCGTGGTGGTTAAAACGCTGGATGAGGAGGGTGCGATCGCACGCGCTTCCCAACTGGGCTTTACGCATCGACGCTATGGCAATGACCTAGCTTTTTGGCTACCGGAACCTTTAGAATTAAAGGAGATAATTGCCTGTTTTGATGGGATTGCTGTGGATGCGATCGCGCGATCGCCTGTGCGTTTGGAGCATATTTATGTGGAGGTGACACAAGGTTAAAATCTCCCTTCGCTGGTAGGGAAGGTTGGGGTGTTAGATTTTAATTGATAAGATTTCTTTGTTTTCTCACCCACTTACGAAACTCTCTCAGCGCCCGACTTGTCCCTATTGTCCGACTCATTTCCAGAAAACGAGAAATCTCCTCAATTATGGGAAAACTGGGAAAAGTGGGACTGGTTTGCAACTCCACATATTTTCCAGATTGCAGTAGGTAAATTTGGATTTTTCCGTTTTCATATCGCCAAATTTCCGGTACTCCCAATGCTTGATAGGCGCTAACTTGAGTTTTGGAAGTAACATCTACCTCAATAGCTAAATCTGGCGGTGGATCGACTGTTAAATCTAGGCGAGTTTTGCCAATCATTTGAGCATGGTTTTGAATATAAAAGCAGTTATCAGGCTCAATACCTGCTAGCATATCCTCTCGTTTGAAGGTTGTCGAGCCCAAGGATTCCCAATTGCGATCGCATTCATCTAGCAAAGCTTTCACTAAATCACCAATAATTACTTTGGCTTTTTCATGTTCTGGTAATGGCACCCTAATCTCCAAAGTTCCGTTAATATAAGCTAATCGAGAAGGTCGTTTTTCTCCCAACTCTTCTAAAATTGCCTCAAATTCCTGCCAATTCACATCATGGAATAACACTCGATGTCCAGGCGGTACGCCTAGTTGTCGCAGTTGCAGCGTTACCATTTGATTCTCCTAAATAATGTGTTTTAGCCATTGCCATTATCTTTGATATTAGCAATGTTGCGAAACCTCTCCCCCCTACCCCCCTCTCCTTGCAGGAGAGGGGGAATATGAGAATTTCTCCCCCTTCCCTCCCAGGGAAGGGGGTTGGGGGGTTAGGTTTTTCCCAATCCAGGGAAGAGTTAAGATAGATTCAATCTATCAATCTCTCGCCAGTATGAGCTATTGCCTCAATCCCAATTGCCCCAAACCGCAAAACCTACCAGGGACAGCTTTTTGCTTCAGTTGCGGTACTAAGTTGCTGCTGGACGATCGCTACCGCGCTACTGATTTTCTGGGTGCTGGCGGTATGGGCAGAAATTTCTTGGCGGTGGATGAAAAGACGCCCTCGAAAAAGCGCTGTGTGATTAAACAGTTTTCTCCCCATTCCAATATAGTTAGTAATCCCACAGCTTTTGCGAAAGCTATTGAACTATTTAACCGTGAAGCGGCAATGCTCGATCGACTAGGCGATGAGTCTCCCCAAATTCCACGCTTACTCGCATATTTGGAACAAGATAAAACCTTATATTTCGTGCAGGAATTCATCGACGGGCAGAATTTATTTCAGGAGTTGGAACAAAAGGGAACGTACAACGAAGCACAAACTTGCCAGTTATTAAAGGATTTGCTACCTCTATTGAAATTCATACATGAAAAAGGTGTAATTCACCGAGATATTAAGCCTGAAAATATTATGCGCCGCCAAAATGGTCAACTGGTGCTGATTGATTTTGGTATTTCAAAAAAATTGAGTGGAACGGTTAGTTCTTTAGGGACAACTGTGGGAACTTTGGGTTATGCACCACCGGAACAAATGACTCATGGTGTAGCTTATCCCGCAAGTGATATTTATGCTTTGGGTGTGACTTGTATTCATTTAATGACTAATATTTTTCCAGATAAACTGTTTTACACCCAGGAAAATCGGTGGTTATGGCGAGATGTTTTGACATCTAATAGAGTTGATATTAGTCAACAGTTAAGGCAAGTTTTAGAGAAAATGTTGGCCGCTGATGTGAGGCAAAGGTATAAATCAGTTGATGAGGTAGTGAAAGATTTGAATCCTCTAATGGTTGGGATTTGGTATGGCGAGTTTGATAATGCTCCTGCTAGTCTTACTATTACTCATCAATCAGGTAATTCGTTTAGTGGGGTTCTCACAGTTCAATATAGTAAAGGTCTTTCTCGTATCGAGATTAAAGGCGACCTTGACCACAAAACAAATAATCTGAATATAGGAGAAATCCGTGTATTATCAGAACCTAAGCGAGGAGTATGGGTACTAGGGAAAAACAAAGGGCAATTGTCATCAAATAAAAAACAAATATCTGGCACAGGGGAAGGCTACGGTTCATACTCTTGGTCATTTTCTAAAGCAGAAGTCAACGATGAAATTTGGTATGGCGAATTTGATAAAAAGGCAGCTAGTATGGTTTTACATCGTCGCTCAGATAACTCATTTGATGGAACTTTGACTGTCAAAGAGTGGCTAGGGCAAAATAAAATTGGAATCGAAGTTACTATCATCTCCAATCTTAATAAAATAAGAATAAAAGAGATATCCGTTCTTCCTGGGTCAGTAGGTTGGTGGACACTTGTAGAAAATAATGAAGGATTTTTATCCCCAGATGGCAAAAAAATGTCTGGTCATGGTAAAGGTAACAGTTCATATTCGTGGTCATTTTCTAAGGAATATTGGGCAGATTATGAAAAACGTGAAAACTCCAACAAGTAGAAGCTACCATGAGTTTCTGATTGAATCTCTGAAAAACCGCGAAGAAGCTGCTGGTTATATTGAAGTAGTGCTGGAAGAAGGAGGCGACCACCCAATATTATTACGAAAGGCAATTAGAAATGTAGTTGAGTCTTGGGCAAAAAGCGATCGCCTTACAGATTCAGCGAAACAGTTGCATGAAAAACTCGATCGAATGCTAACAGAAAGTAACGCTGCTGAAATTTACACTTTTATAGAATTACTGGATGCACTAGGTTTTCGAGTAGCGATTTCACCGAAAGAACCTCAAGCGTGATAACTAATACTATCAATGTCTGAACAAGAGGGAATTCAACTTACTCCAGGTGGTGAGAAAAAACTCGGCAATCTTGTTAACCTCAAAGATTACACTATTGCCGATGCCATTCGAGAACGTGGCGGCGGTCAAGGTCAGGTTAATCAGTTACGATCGGATTATCAAAATCTTAAAGTTGGTGAATTAGCTAATCTCGCTGCTGAAGGAGACGCTGACGCTGAAACTGCAATTAAAATACTCAAACAAGCAAGGAAAAAGAGAGAGAAATATGGCAACAGATGAATTTCCAATCGGACAACCTCTAACAGCAGTGTCAATACTAGAAGATAAAGAATTTTCTAGCAATGAACTCTGCCTGGATAAAATTCAATTATTCTTTCAACATACAACGGTTACGTTGCTACCAATTGCCGATACTGATGAAATAGAAATAATCCAAGAAACCACTAGCACACATTCTGCGGAAAATACACCATCTTGGTGTCAGCCTTTACTTGGTAAAAAGTTGATGACAGTTTGGATATGCGAAAATGACCAAGGTTATCGAGATCAAGTGATTTTCGCGTTCGAGTATATGCGTCCCAGCATTGCCTTTGTTGCCGAGGGTTCGGTTCTCAAAGCTTTTCGTCACCAAGCAATTTACCGTGTAAAATCTGAAACTCAGTTGCAGCATAGCCAAGTTGACGCGCCATCCCCACTCCAGCACAACCCTAGAACCGTCGAATCGCGGTAAACTGTTTTAACCAGCTAACTCAATCCTCGGTTATGCCATCCTTTTTATTAGAAGTCGGTACAGAAGAACTCCCCGCCAGCTTTGTGGGTAGCGCCATCCAACAATGGCAAACTCTCATCCCCAAAAGCCTTTCCGAACAATACTTGACAAGTGAGGGAATTAATGTATATGGCACTCCTCGCCGCCTCGCTGTCCTCATCGAAGGTTTGCCCGCACAACAAGCCGATCGCGTAGAAGAGATCAAAGGCCCACCAGCAGGGGCGGCGTTTAAGGATGGACAACCCACCAAAGCGGCAGAAGGGTTTGCCCGCAAGCAGGGTGTCTCGCTGGAGGCGTTGGAAGTTCGGGCCACCGAGAAGGGCGATTTCGTGTTTGTCCAGCAAAGCATTCCCGGACGCGCTACGGCTGATATTCTGAAGGAATTGGTTCCTGCGTGGATTTTTGGGTTGGAAGGTAAGCGGTTCATGCGCTGGGGCGATGGGGATATTAAGTTTTCTCGTCCGATCGCTTGGCTGGTAACATTATTGGATGATGCTGTGTTGCCGGTGGAATTGGTGAATGGATCGGAGATAATAAAGAGCGATCGCATTTCTCAAGGTCATCGCATTTTAACCCCCCCTCAATCCCCCCCGTCCACTGGGGGGACGGAAGCGCAAGGCGTTTTAACCCCCCCTCAATCCCCCCCGTCCACTGGGGGGACGGAAAAGAAAGGCATTTTAACCCCCCCTCCATCCCCCCCGTCCACTGGGGGGACGGAAGCGCAAGGCGTTTTAACCCCCCCTCCATCCCCCCCGTCCACAGGGGGGACGAAAAAGAAAGTCACAATTTCCCACGCGAAAGATTATGTAAATTCTCTCCGTTCTGCCTTTGTGGAAGTTGACCCAGAGATCAGAAAAGCTAAAATTAAACAGCAAATTGAGGCAATTTGCCAACAGCAAAATGCCTATACCGAAATCTATCCCGATTTATTAGCAGAAGTCACCAACTTGGTAGAATGGCCTACTGCTGTCCTGGGCAAATTTGATGAGGAATTTTTAGTATTACCAGCGGAAGTAACTACCACGGTGATGGTAACTCACCAGCGTTATTTCCCGGTATTCAAAACACCAGAAGCTAAGGAATTGTTACCAAATTTTATCACAATTTCCAACGGCGATCCAGCCAAATCAGATCTGATCGCCGCTGGAAACGCACGGGTAATTCGGGCGCGATTAGCCGATGGTCAGTATTTCTATAAAATAGACCTAGCTAAACCGTTGGAAAGTTACGTTCCCAGACTGGAGAAAGTCACATTTCAAGAAGATTTGGGGACAGTGCGTGGAAAGGTCGATCGCATCATCAAAATTGGCGGACAAATCAGCGAACAACTGCAATTAAACGCAGAAGATAGTAAAAATATTCAACGCGCCGCTTTGTTGTGTAAAGCTGACCTCGTTACCCAAATGGTAGGCGAATTCCCGGAATTGCAAGGAGTAATGGGGCAAAAATATGCGGCGGCGAGTGGCGAAACAGAAGCCGTGGCAAATGCGATTTTTGAACATTATTTGCCGCGAGGTGCAGGCGATAAATTACCCGAAACTCTCACAGGTCAAGTTGTTGGTTTAGCCGATCGACTCGATACTTTAGTCAGCATTTTCGGTTTGGGAATGTTGCCAACAGGTTCATCCGATCCCTTCGCCTTACGTCGTGCTGCTAATGCCGTAGTTAATATCACTTGGGTGGCAGAATTACCTTTGGATTTGCAACAATTATTAGAACAAGTTGTAGCAGATTTTGTGGCGGCTTATCCCAAAACAAACTTATCTCAATTATTGCAACAGTTACAGGAATTTTTCCTGCAACGCATTCGGACATTACTGCAAGAAGAACGTGCCATAGATTACGATTTGGTGAATGCCGTTTTGGGAGAAAACGATTCAGAATATACAGAACGCGCCTTAAAAGATTTGTTGGATGTGCGAAATCGCGCTACTTTCCTGCAAGAAATCAGGAACAACGGGAAATTATCTGAGATTTACGAAACCGTCAATCGTTCTACTCGTCTTGCCGCACAAGGAGATTTGGATAAGCAACAGTTGGAACCAACAGGATTGGTGAATACAGCGTTATTCCAAAAACCATCGGAACAAGCATTTTATGATGCCATTATCCAGCTAGTTCCGCAAACCAAAGCATCGCGAGAACAGCGCAATTATCAACAATTGGTAGATGCGTTAAGCGAAATTACTCCCAAAGTCAGCACATTTTTTGATGGTCCAGAAAGTGTGTTAGTTATGGATGAAAATCTGGATATCAGGCGAAATCGTTTGAATTTGTTGGGATTACTCCGCAATCATGCGCGGGTGCTGGCAGATTTCGGCCCGATCGTGAAAAGTTAACCAGCACAACACGGATGTACGGATACGATCGAATCTTCATCTGTGGGTTATATTCTTTTTCATCCCGATCGAGTACGATCGGTATTGCTTAATCAGGGGAAAACCTACCACAACGTCTATGCCTAACGCGCACATCATTGGTTTGGGAAGATCGGGAATTGCTGCTGCAAGACTGTTAAAACGGGAAGGTTGGGATGTGACACTCAGCGATTCCGCCAGCGCAGAAACCTTAGCTTCGCGCAACACTTCCGAAACTCTCCAACAACAGCAACAGCAACTTGTCGCCGATGGAATTACGGTCAAACTTGGCTATTCCTTTGCACCAGAAAGCGAAGATTTACCCCAGCTAATTGTTGTCAGTCCCGGCGTACCTTGGGATATTCCCGTATTGCTTCGCGCCAGAGAGTTAGGTATAGAAACAATTGGCGAAATTGAACTGGCGTGGCGTCGTCTGCAAACTTGTCCCTGGGTTGGCGTTACGGGTACGAACGGCAAAACTACCACCACAGCTTTAATTGCTGCTATCTTTCAAGCAGCTGGATATAATGCGCCTGCTTGCGGTAACATCGGTTATGCTGCTTGCGAATTAGCGTTATCTGAAACTCTTCCCGACTGGGTAATTGCTGAAATTAGCAGTTATCAAATTGAATCCTCTCGTCTACTTGCACCGCATATTGGCGTTTGGACAACTTTCACCCCGGATCATCTCAGTCGTCATAAAACCTTAGAAAATTACTTCAATATCAAAGCAAAATTACTAAATCAGTCGCAACTGCAAGTATTTAATGGTGACGATCCATATCTGAGAGAAAATGCACCTGAAAGTTTTCCCAATGCCTACTGGACAAGTGTAAAAGGTAAAGCTGGTTTAGTTGGCGATCGCGGTTTTTATATTGAAGATGGTTGGGTAGTCGTGAGCGGCGAGCAAATAGTGCAAACCTCATCATTAAAAATGGTAGGATATCACAACCTCCAAAATCTGTTAATGGCGGTAGCGGCGGCGAGATTGGCGGGAATTCAAAAAGATGCGATCGCTAACGCCATCAGCAACTTCTCTGGCGTTCCCCATCGCCTCGAACACATCTGCACCTGGCAAGAAATTGACTTCATTAACGATAGCAAAGCAACCAATTACGACGCTGCCGAAGTGGGGTTAAATGCCGTCACCGATCCCGCTATCTTAATAGCAGGTGGCGAAGCGAAAGCCGGTGATGACACGGGTTGGATGAACAAAATTCGAGAAAAAGCAGCCGCTGTTTTACTGATCGGTGACGCTGCAACTGCTTTTGCTAAAAGACTGGACGAAATTGGTTATTCCAGTTATGAAATAGTGGAAACAATGGAACGCGCTGTGCCAAGAGCAGCTGAATTAGCCAAACAACATCAAGCCAAAGTTGTCCTGCTTTCACCCGCCTGCGCTAGCTTTGACCAGTACCAGAACTTCGAGCAAAGAGGCGATCGTTTTCGTCAACTTTGCATCGAATTTCTAAACCAAAATACTGCAATGTAAATTGTTAATTGCGATCGCCCGTACACTACATCCCACTCCCTTCAGGCGTGGGATGAGTTTAATTTTTAATTTTTGCGTTCCTCATAATCTTCGGAAGACGTTGGATCTAACTCCCAGCGTTGGTCATCGCGCTGCTCTAAAATATCTGTTGTACGCAGAAAAGCCCTGTCATCCATCTCCAATCCAACAGCCGCTCCCAATTCATCAACAATACTTTGATCCGGGGTAGGGACACTTCCACCAACCGCCTCCTCACCAGACGTATTAGCTTGTTCCCAAGCTGCATCCACATCGCCTCCACTAAGTTCTGGGCTGGTCGATGTATATTGCTTCATTTCATCTCGCAGTCTTCGCGTACCGATGTTGTCTCCCGGCTCTGTCTTAACTCCAGTTCCGTAGGATTCAGTAATTTCCTGCGGCAAATCCGCAATCATCGCTTCATCTACGTCTGGTGCTTTTATATCTGCTTTGTCCGCCATAATTAATCACTCCTTCTGCTTTTCTAGTTTAGTTTCTGAAAGGGAAACCGATGTATCCCTTTAGAGCGAAACAGATCTATCCCTTTAGAGCGAAACTGATTTATCACTTTGGAACGACGATAACGGAGTGCTACGATGCCTAACCTAAAGAAGAGATTTGACGATATCTAACAGATATTGTTAAGCGCGATAAACAATTTGTTGCCAGCGCAAATCCCTCTTTAGAGGTAACTTCAAGGTTATCTCTGTAAAAAGATTGCAGATTTAAAAAAATAATGTGCAATCTTAAATGCCCATTTGAAATAATTTGAGGTAATTACATGACACAAGACAATAATCAGCGCAGCAAAAAAAGAGTTGCTATTTTAATAGAAACTGGTGTTGAAGACGCAGAATTTCAAGTTCCTTACAAGGCGCTAAAAATGGCGGGATTTGATGTAGTAGTCCTTGGTTCCCGCATGAACAGCACTTATGTGGGCAAACAAGGCAAACTTTCCATTAAACCGGATGCAACGACGACAGAAGCACGCCCTGAAGAGTTCGATGCAGTCGTTATTCCTGGCGGTTTTGCTCCCGACACGATGCGTACAAACCCGAATACGGTAAAATTTGTGCAGCAGGCAATGGCGCAAGGAAAACTGGTTGCAGCTATTTGTCACGGGCCACAAGTTTTGATTGAAGGCGATTTGCTCAAAGGCAAAAATGCGACCTGTTTTATCTCGATCCGCAAGGATATTATTAACGCCGGTGCGAACTATATTGATGAGCCTCTGGTTGCAGATGGTAACCTGATTACATCGCGCCGTCCTGGAGATTTGGCGATTTTCGCAACAGCAATTCTGAGTCGTCTCGGTTATGGCGGCAAAGAAGTCGATTTGCCTAATGAAAATGATGTTACGGCAGAATGGTGGAAAATTGCTGCTGCTTGGGGTGGATCGACTAAGGGCGATATTGTCAACGCTTTGAACACAGCACTTGCGGGTGAACGTTACTCGTGCGAAGCGTTTGGGCATTACGCCGAAAAGTCATCTGATGGGGAAGTACGCAGTCTCCTCCAAGAGACGATCGCAACTAAAAAGCAACATATCCAAATGCTGGAAGAACGGCTGAATGCACTGGGCGAAAAACCTTCTTTACCCGCGCAAGCAGCTGATACCTATGCCAAATTAAAAACGTCTCTCCAAGGTAGCGACGAAATGTCGATGCTGCGTCGCGCACTGGGCGATATCCAAACCGCTGTTGTTGATACCTACCAACTACGGAACCAGTTTACCGACCCAGTTACAACAGAGATATTCAACCAAATCGAAATTGCTCTATGTGATTACGAACAACGGTTTGTACAACTTTACCATGCGCGGTTGGGTTCAGAAATTGCCAAACCAGCCAACCCTTCTACTTCACCTGCTGTAGGTGTGTGAAATAAGTAATTTGAGATTTCAGATTGGAGATTTAATTTTTCAATTTTAAATCTCCAATCTGAAATATGAACAGGACTTACGCACTAACCAAGGTTTTGCCCCCCTAGCCCCCCAAATCTGGGGGGAACCGAATTCTTGTGGCCCTAGATTTGGGGGGTTATGGGGGCTTTGGCCTAAGTCCTGAAATTTAAGAATTGCAGATTTAAAATTGAAGATGTATTTCTATTTTAAATCTAAAATTTTCTCCACTTTCCAGTTACTTTATTATGCAAGGATAAAAAATTAATGAAAGCAGTTTGTTGGCATGGTGCTAATGATGTGCGCGTCGATACAGTACCAGATCCAAAACTAATTAATCCCCGCGACGCTATCATCAAAATTACATCAACCGCGATTTGTGGATCAGATCTGCATCTTTATGATGGCTATATCCCGACGATGGAGAAAGGCGATATTCTCGGTCACGAATTCATGGGAGAAGTCGTTGAACTTGGCAGCGAAGTCAAAAATGTGAAGGTGGGCGATCGCGTTGTCGTTCCCTTCACCATCTCATGCGGCAGTTGCTTCTTTTGCAACCGCGATTTATGGTCGCTATGCGACAATTCCAACCCCAACGCTGCGATGGCTGAAAAAATGTACGGCCATTCGCCATCGGGATTATTTGGCTACTCCCATTTATTCGGCGGCTACGCTGGAGGACAAGCAGAATACGCCCGCGTTCCCTTTGCCGATGTCGGCTTATTTAAAATTCCCGATGGACTAAAAGACGAGCAAGTTTTGTTCCTCACAGATATCTTACCCACTGGCTATATGGCAGCAGAAAATTGCGATATTAAGCCTGGGGATATCGTCGCTGTTTGGGGTTGCGGCCCTGTGGGACAATTTGCAATTAAAAGCGCCTATATGTTAGGTGCAGAACGGGTGATCGCGATCGATCGCATTCCCGAACGCTTGCAAATGGCAAAAGAGCAATGTAAGGCAGAAATCATCAATTACGAAGAAATTGATGCTGGCGAAGCGCTCAAAGAAATGACTGGCGGACGTGGCCCCGACGCTTGTATTGACGCGGTGGGAATGGAAGCGCACGGCACTGGGCCTGATGCTCTGTACGACAAAGTAAAGCAAGCCGTGCGTCTGGAAACCGATCGACCGACTGCATTGCGGCAAGTCCTTGTTGCCTGTCGCAAAGGCGGTCAGGTATCAATTCCAGGCGTTTACGGTGGGTTCCTGGATAAAGTTCCGATGGGTGCAGCTTTCAACAAAGGTTTAACGCTCAAAATGGGACAAACCCATGTCCACAGATATGTCAAACCTTTGCTCGATCGCATTCAAAAGGGTGAAATCGATCCCTCATTTGTGATCACCCATCGCATGAGTTTGTCAGACGCGCCGAAAGGCTACGAAATTTTCAAGCACAAAAAAGACAACTGCATCAAGGTGGTTCTCAAGCCATAATTCGTCATCGCTCATTTGTCATCTGTCATTAGTCATTGGTTAGGGGCCCAACTAAACGAGTGTAAACCAATAACAAACAACTTTTGATAGATGACAAATTTCCCATGAAAAATGAAAAATTAAAGCAATTAGATCTACTTACAGAGGTTTTATGTTTCTCAAAACCAAAGACAATGGCAATTTAATCAAAATAGTCGATGTTGAAGACTTGTTCAACCCTATTAAGAATGAGGTAACAGGACGAGATCAAGAAGGTCAAGAAGAACAACAGGCAGTTTCTTATGCCAAGGAAAAATTGCTTTTTCCTTCCGGGGAGGATCTGCCGCGCTGCTGGAAAGATGAGAACTATACAACATCCTGATATCCAAGTTATCGGTCATTAAGTATATGCAATAAAAAATGACCGATGACGAATAAGAAATAACCCATGATAAAGGAAACCGATATGGTTGATACAAGCCTCAAGAAAGTAGAATCTACCCAGTCGCCTAAAGGTGAAATGGGACAAAAATATCTTGTCTCTGGAAAGGCTGTTTCAATGCGTCTTTGGGAGGACGAACAGCCTGGTGAGGCTAAACCTGAAACGCGACGCGATTATGAAACTGTCGGTTACGCGATTAAAGGTCGCGCTGAACTACACATGGAAGGTCAGATGATTCTGCTTGAACCAGGTAGTTCCTGGGTAGTACCAAAAGGGGCATCTCACACTTACAAAATTCTGGAACCATTCACGGCTGTTGAAGCAACTTCTCCCCCTGCTCAAGTTCACGGGCGCGATGAGTCATAGTTGATTAGGGTGGGCTTTACCCACCCTAACTTTTTAATATTTTATATCTGCAATTATTCCTACTTAAGAAAGATTTAATAATGCCTAGAACGAAGTTATTGTTAAAGTGTGAGACAAAAAAATAATAAGCGAAAATAAGTTGTACGAGAATAAGGAAGATTAGATGCAGAGCATTGTAGTTAGCTCGCCGCTAACCAAGTTTAAGGTGAATAGTAAGGCTGAGCTAAAAACGGAAGTTTTCAAATATGATGAGGCAGAGCAGCAATTCATCGCGCTGTTGACTCTGGAAGATTTAGACAAAAAACTAGCTGCACAACCTGAAATTGCTGTTGATTTTGAAATAGCGATCGCACGCGCAATCCCAGTTGCTTACGAAGGAGCATCAGGCTCTAGCAACGCGGCACACCTTTTTTTACAGCGCGTACTTTATCGTATCAACCGATTAAAGCTTTTTTGGTATGACGATTTGCGTCATTACACCAACGAACGCTCTTATTACTTGCGAAAGATACGCGATCGAATTGAGGAAGTTTGGCAGCAGTGGGAGTTGTCTCAATTGGACGTAGAGGCGCTGCAAAAACTTGATGTCAAGCAAGCATTAATTGAGCGGGCAAAAAGCGACCTCGATCCACCTTTAACAGAGGACAGTCACTACATACGAGAAGAGATGACTGAGGCAGGATATCGCCATCTGCTTGCGATCGCTTCCCTGGATGGATTAGTCGAAGCAAGTCAACTGTCCCGCACTCTGGGTGGTGTCAGTAATGAGGTGCATTCGGTGCTGACTCGGTTGCTGGTGGAAGAGTACGGCGGCGGTCGCCTTGCCCGCAAGCACTCATCCCATTTCATTACCATGCTTGCACAATTCCAAATGCACACCGAACCAGAGGCATATTTTGATTTAGTGCCTTGGGAAATTCTTGCGATCATCAATCATAGCTTCCTGCTCACCGAGCGCAAGCTCTGTTTCCTGCGCTACATCGGCGGACTCCTCTACGCAGAACTTTCCGTACCGGCGGCGTTCAAAAACTACCGCGCCGCAGCTGACCGATTGGGACTTCAAGCAGATGCAACCGCCTATTGGGATCTGCACATTAAAGTAGACGAGCTGCACGGTCGCTGGATGTTGGATGATGCGGCTTTGCCATTGGCGGATATGTACCCCGATCAAGCCTGGGAAATCGTGCTGGGGTACGACCAAGGGAAGTTCATGAGCGATCGCGCTGGTGCTGCTGTGGTGCGATCGATCCGCGAAGTAGAAGCATCACTTTAAAAACCAATTGTACCCGCATAACCGAACATTTTCGTTACCAGTTTGAGCGATCGCAATTGTGGATTGGGGCGAAGCATTCGGACATAAAATTTTGGTTTTTAGTAATAAATTATGGCCTGAATGCTTCGCCCCTACAGGCTCTGCAAGCGAAATTTACGGCAGGCTTTGCCATGAGCCACAAGTTTGATTTCAAAACACTAGCCCTTAGCCAATTACCAACCACCATACTATGTTTGACAAGTCAATCTTCAATCCAACATCCACGTCAATTTTGGGCTCTCGCAAAACCTCCACCCAAAATACAACCTCCAAAATTGCTAAGAGGAGTCCTTCTGGAAAAGAGGTATTTATTTGCCCAGAAGAATCTAATTTTTACTCCCAATGCTTAGACATGATGATTCTAAGTAATTGTCATGAAAATGAAGTTGCGATCGAATTCGGTTCTGGCGATGGCCTTCCAGTCCTTAATTCATTACTGAGAACCCAGTTTGATGGCTTAATTCATGGTTATGAGTTAAACAGTTCAGCTTGTGATATTGCCAATTCAAAAATTACCGCCTACGAACTCAATGATAAATATGTAGTTCATAATTCATGCTTCTTTAATTCTGCTAAACCTGATTCCAGATATCTTGTATCAAACCCGCCATATTTACCCTCAGTAGATGACGATATCTATCTACCCTTGTTACGTGGAGGCAACGACGGATCTAGTATTACCAGACAACTCCTGTCATTAGATTACGAAAACGTGATGCTGATGATTTCCAGTTACTCCAATCCTGTAGAGACGATTGATTATGGCCTCGAACAAGGTTATTACATCTCCAAGTTTTTAGTTTCGCCTCTAGAGTTTGGCTATTATAGTTCTGAGCCAAAAGTTAAGAATACGATTGCCAAACTGCGAGAAAAAAACATGGCTTTTTATTCACAAAACATCTATCTATTAGCCGGTGTTCTATTTCAAAAACAGCGCCAAGCTCCTTATGATTTGTCTAATGAATTATTTCAAATCATGACTAGCTTGTAAAATCCCTAACCACAGAGGGCGCTTGGGTTTTAACTATGGATGCAGCATTGCGGGAGATCGCGGACTAGAAAAGTCAAAGTCAAAAGTAAAGAAGGGATGGGAGGCTAGGGGCTAGATAAAGAGGGGAGTGGGAGAAAAAATCACCAATCACCAATGACCAATAGACATCTCCAGAAATTAAAGTGCGTTACCTGTAACCCTCGTAGAGACGTTGCATGCAACGTCTCTACATTCTATGTTGGAGATATCTAATGGCTTTTCTAGCCCCTGCACAGCCACAACACAAGTTAATTTTTGCAAAGTTTATCCCCCAGTAGGGTATACTTTTGGTTAAGAATTGGTTAAGAATATGTATAACTAAGATTATTACGATTAAAAATCAATGTCAACTGAGGACAAAAATTTCAACCAAGAGAGCAAAAACAACTTTTTATACCCACGGAGCCGCTACTATGGCGCGTTTACACCCGAACACCTAGCTTTTAACGCTAATTTGCAAGAATTTGCTCAGAAAGTTGCATATATAGCTGCACTAGAAACTGGAGGTAAGCTTACTCCCCAGGAAGCTTACCGACAGATCAAATCTTTGTGGAAGCCGTTGAAGCAAAGCAAGAAGGCAATGAAAATAGGCAAAAATCCGCCATCAGAAATGGAATAGTCTTTTTAGGCATCAGCAGCTTACCTACAGTAGCGATGCAAGGAGCCTGAGCAATAAGCTGCTAAACACAGCTTTTATCGCCGTGCCGTGATTAACTTATATCATATCCTTACGAATTGGTTACCTAAAAAAAATCGTGGATTATTCTTATCTGCGTTTATCTGCGTTCATCTCTCTTCATCTGCGGTAAAAATTTAACCAACGATGACAACAGAAAATTTGACGATATCACCCATGTACTAATGATGCAACCGGACACTATATTATTCTCTCCAAAGACAGACGATATAAAGTCTTTTGACGTTTAAAGTTCATTTGGGTAAGAGAACGATCGTAAGATTTAACAATGACATTGCAAGCAGTAATTCTAGATGTAGATGGCACACTTGTCCTCAGCAATGATGCTCACGCACAAGCTTGGGTAGAAGCATTTGCAACTCATGGATATGAGGTGCCATATGAGAAAGTTCGACCGCTGATTGGCATGGGTGGCGATAAAGTTATACCGAAAATGGTGCCTGGACTTAATGATAAGGAAGGAGATGGAAAAGCTATTTCCGAAAAGCGAAAAGAACTGATTATCAACCGCTTTGCACCAACGCTACATCCAGCTAATGGATCGAGAGAACTTATCTTGAGGATGCAGAAAGAAGGATTACGACTGATTATTGCTACTTCGGCTACAACTGAAGAACTTTCCTTCTTGCTGAAAGCCGCGCAGGTGGATGATTTGCTAGATGAAGCAACAACATCAAGCGATGCTGAAGAATCTAAACCAGCACCCGATATTGTGGAAGCAGCACTTAGTAAACTTAAGATCGAACCAAGTCAAGCTGTGATGATTGCTGACACTCCCTACGATATTGAATCTGCCAATAAAGCTGGTGTGGGCACGATCGCATTACGTTGCGGCGGTTGCGATGATAGTCAGCTAAAGGGTGCGATCGCTATTTATGACAACCCCGCCGATATATTGGCACACTACAGCGATTCCCCACTCTTCTAAATAGACTTGCGTGCGTTAGGCCATTTTTATGTTATGCCGCAATACTTCGGAAAATTACCCACCACAAATCAGCCTTGGTCAACAATTGAAGCAGTGCGATCGGTCCAGCACGACGAACGCTGTATCAGCTGCGAATGCGGCGATGGGCGTCTGAAAATTACCGTGCTGGCACCCAACTTAATCCGCGTCCGTCTATCACCAACAGGCGAATTTATACAGCGCCGTTCTTGGGCAGTAGCGCTGGATGATGAAGAATGGGATATCGTACAGTTCCAATTTCAAGAAACAGATGAAACTATAGAAATCGAAACAGAAAAGATGCGCGTTTCCATTCAACGCAATCCTTGCCGCATCGAATGTTTCGACAAAGATGGGCGTCCGTTTGCTCACGATATCGATATAAGTATGGGTTGGCGTACTGGTGCAGTTGCTGCTTGGAAACGCATCGAAACAGACGAACATTTTTATGGCTTTGGCGAACGCACCGGACTACTCGATAAATTATCTGAAGTTAAAACTAATTGGACAACTGATGCGCTAGATTACGGTTCGCTTACTGACGAAATGTACCAAGCGATTCCATTTTTTATCGCTTTGCGTCCCGATCAAAGTCCCCCCCGCGAACGGGGGGGATTAGGGGGGGTTGCTTACGGCATCTTTTTCAACACTACGTTTTGGAGTCAATTCGATATTGGTGCTGAAAAACCGGGCGTATTGAGGATGGAAACGCGGGGTGGCGAACTCGATTACTATATTATTTATGGCGATGAACCAGCCCAAATTCTTGATACCTACACTCAACTAACAGGTAGAATGCCACTACCGCCAAAATGGTCGTTGGGCTATCATCAATGTCGCTGGAGTTATGAATCAGAAAATGTAGTGCGAGAACTAGCGAGGGAATTTCGCGATCGCAGCATTCCTTGCGATGTCATCCATCTCGATATCGACTATATGCGCGGTTATCGCGTCTTCACCTGGAGTCCGAAGCGCTTCCCCGATCCTGCCAAACTAATTAGCGATTTGAAACAAGATGGTTTTAAGACAGTAACTATTATCGATCCCGGCGTCAAGTACGAACCAGAAGCAGATTATCCCGTTTTTGATGACGGCATAAAACAGGATTATTTTGTTCGTAAAGCGGATGGACAATTATTCCACGGCTACGTTTGGCCTGATAAAGCAGTATTTCCAGATTTTTTGCGATCGGATGTGCAGCAGTGGTGGGGCGACTGGCAGAAAACCCTCACCGATATTGGCATTGCGGGTATCTGGAACGATATGAACGAACCCGCACTGGACGATCGCCCTTTTGGCGATCCCGGCAATAAAATCTGGTTTCCCTTCGACGCACCCCAAGGACATCCCGACGAGCTGACAAATCATCTGGAAGTTCATAATTTGTACGGTTTGTCAATGGCTAAAGCCTGTTTTCAAGGACTGGAACGCCACCGTTCTACAGACCGATCCTTCGTGCTGACGCGATCGGGTTTTGCAGGCATTCAACGGTGGTCATCCGTGTGGATGGGCGACAACCAATCCTTGTGGGATCATTTAGAAATGTCCCTGCCCATGCTTTGCAATATGGGACTCTCCGGTGTGGCATTTGTGGGTTGTGATATTGGCGGATTTGCTGGCAACGCTACTGCCGAAATGTTCGCCCGCTGGATGCAGGTGGGGATGCTTTATCCCTTGATGCGCGGTCACTCCGCCATGAGTACGGCACGTCACGAACCGTGGGTATTTGGCGAAAGAGTGGAGAAGATTTGCCGCGAATACATCAATTTGCGATATCAATTATTGCCATACATTTACACCCTCTTCTGGTCAGCGGCGACAACAGGGGCACCGATTTTGCGTCCCTTACTTTATCACTTCCCCAACGATCGCAAAACCTACAGTCTCTACGACCAAGTATTGCTCGGCCCATCCCTGATGGCAGCACCCATCTACCGACCTGGAATCGATCGTCGCGCCGTATACCTCCCCGAAGGCACCTGGTATGACTGGTGGAGTGGCGATCGCTACGAAGGGCTTACTCATATCCTGGCACAGGCTCCACTGGAGCGGATGCCTCTCTACGTGCGTGCTGGTGCAATTATCCCAATGGCACCAGTAATGCAATACGTTGACGAACGTCCCCTAGACCAATTGACGCTGCGTATTTGGCCCGGTACAGGTGAGTGGACGCTTTACGAAGATGACGGTCATAGCTTTGAATACAAAAGCGGCGCTTGGGCAACAACTACTTATCGCGTTTATCCAGATGGGCAACAAGCTATAGTTGAAATTGGAGCGCGTCAGGGACAATTTTCTCCGCCAGCGCGAGAAGCGATCGTGGAACTCGTAGGTATAGGCGAACAGCGCTTCCAGGATGATGGCACGGCAAGGCAGTTAACTTTTTAAACTTAGAAACCCGGTTTTTTGGACAATACCTTCCCCATTTCTTGGTAGGTTGGGTTGAGCGCAAGCCAAACCCAACAAGTGCGTTGGGTTTCGTGCCTCAACCCAACCTACAAAGCTTAGAAACCGGGTTTCTCCAAGAAACCCGGTTTCTGGGAGTTCAGTTTATTTACGCCCACCTACTTAGCATTAATAATTTGTAATTTTCATTACCTTTTGAATGTACCTTTGGGCAGAAGCGAAAGTTGTAGCTAGGCACGTAGGATACTTTTGAACAACAAACTTACGCAGCCTTAAAAATTCCAGCCTTGGAGATAGCTTTTTTGCCCTTCTTTATTTAAGGGTGTAAAGGTATTCGTGCGTATTTTTGAAGTAAAAACAAACCCAGGAGAAAAATTAGATGCAGCGCATTTTTTCAAGCTTAAAGCAAGCATTCCGCAAGAGCCTTTTCGCTTTCAGTCTGATTAGTTTGATTAGCCTCTCAGCCTTATTCATTTTCACCGCAGGGCCAAGTTTAGCAGCAGCTCCCATACAAAGCCAACCCACTATAGAAAAAGGCATCGACAACGCCAACCAAGGTGCTGTAAATCGAGCAGAGGCTTACGAAAAAGCCGTGAAGGCAGTTGACGAACAAGGTTTAGAAAAGGTTTACGAAAAAAACTTAGAGAAATACGAAGAAACACAACCGGACACTGGCATAATCAAAGAAGCGAAACAATTGATTGAAAAGGTGACTGGTCAAGAGTAAATACCATCGTTTCCGTTTTAGCAATAATTGCAAAAATCGGGAATTGGCGATAGGTAAGAACGTAAGTTGCTAGTTATATTATTAAGGCTTTTGCACCAGGTACGTTGTTGCGCTTTAGCGCTCTTTTAGCGCTAAAGCGCAACAACGTACCTAACTAGCAACTTGAGTTAATAGGCAATAGGGATTTTGGTGAAAATTGTGGATAAAAAATATTCTCCCAGTCCCTATGTCCTATGCCCCATTATGCAAACGTTGCAATTCCTGCTGCAAATATTTTCCCCACTCAGCTGCGAGGGCTATTTCTGTGAAGGGAATTCGCACAGAAGCACCAGACTCTGAAAACAAAAATTCCAAAGCAACTGTACGACCTTGGCTAGGTGGATTTTTTGAATCTACTGCTTTGTCATCTACCATTAGATAGATATATTTTATATTTATTAGAGAAAAAGTTTGCAGATTGATTGGTTCGCTGCGCGTAGGTTTTCCCCAAGTCAAATTGCTGCCATTTTGACCCAAAACCGCATAAATATCGTACTTAGCACGCTCAAACTGGGATGCCCAGCGCTGATAAGCTTGAACTTTTTGAAATTCGTTCCAGCCAGCCCAAGCTAGCCAAATAAACGCTGCCAGCAGGGGCAGCCATAAAAGACCTCTTTCCATTTTTCGTTATCCCAGCGTTCGCTACGAGTAAATTGGTGAAGGCAGATAGAGAAAGCCTAATTTTCCCTTTTCCCTTTTACTTAATATCCTGCAACAAAATGTTCTAATCGGGTGAGCTTGAGTTATCGTGGTGATTAAACTGGCGCTATCCCTAGCAGGTTGACGTCAGCACCCCGCTCTAAAGAAACGGGGCGTCATGCCTCAAACTTTAGATAGCTGACCAGCCTCAGTCTCGCAAGGACTACGTTTAAGGTAAGCGTTGAAGAACCTACCAAGGGATGCGTAGCTAGTTCCTTGCTCTAGAACAAGAAGGTTAAACAGTTTTACGAGGGGTAAGACAGTGCTTTCTTGATAGTTACCGACCTTAAACATTGGCGAAGCTAACATTACATCGTACAGGATAGGCGCTTCCGGCTATTTAACAGGAATGGATAGAAACTGTACCTCTTTCTATCCTCCCCAAATCGGGGACGGCATTTAAAAATGCCGACTCGAACTTCATCCGCGATGTTTTAACATCGCGGTTTCCGTTCTCCCGTGAGGTCTTAGATGAGAAAGGTTTTTATTCTGTGCTTGTTTATAATCGGCCTGGGTTTTGCGATCTTTAATTTTAAAGGTTTGGCAACCCGTGGCACCTATGACTCTATTGTGCTGGACTTCCGGGAAGATGTTCCAGCAGCGCAAATCGCTGGTAAGCTTAGCGCTCTAGCACAACAGTATCACGTTAACCCTTTCCTAAACAGCGAATTCTCCTTAAAGGATAATGTGTATATTGTCAAGGGCGATGCCAACTTACTTAACGCCCTGAAAAAGTCAGATATAGCCAAAGCCACAGAATCTATCGAGCCCAACTATATCTATAACGCCTACGAAGTCCCAAATGACCCCGACTACAGCAAGCAGTGGAACCTGCGGAGCATCAACGTAGAAGCGGCATGGGACGAAACCAAAGGCAGCGGTATGACAGTAGCAGTGATTGATACTGGCGTCAGCCGCGTTCCCGACTTAAAAGATACCAAATTTGTCAAAGGCTATGACTTCGTTAACGACAAAGAAGAAGCCGATGACGACAACGGACACGGCACCCACGTTGCCGGAACGATCGCTCAATCAACCAACAACGGCTACGGCGTCGCCGGGATCGCCTACGAAGCCAGCATCATGCCCCTGAAAGTGCTGAGTGGCAGCGGTGGCGGCACAGTTGCCGATATTTCCGAAGCCATCAAATTTGCCGCCGACAACGGCGCGGATGTAATTAACATGAGCTTGGGTGGCGGTGGTTCCAGCGAACTCATGCAAGAAGCCGTTGACTATGCCCACAGTAAAGGCGTAGTTATAGTCGCCGCAGCAGGTAACGAAAACCGAAATTCTTCCTCCTACCCAGCCCGTTATCCCCACGTCATCAGCGTGGCAGCAACCGGCCCCGCTGGTGAAAAAGCACCATATTCCAACTTTGGTGCTGGTGTAGATATCTCAGCACCCGGTGGCAGCGAAGCTGGTAAGATTCTGCAAGAAACCATTGACTACCAAACCGGCGAACCAGTCTTTGCCGAATACGAAGGTACCAGCATGGCTTCTCCCCACGTTGCCGGAGTAGCGGCACTGGTGAAAGCCAGCGGCATCGAAAATCCAGATGAAATCGAGACCGTCCTCACCAAGTCGGCACGAGTAGTCACTGAAGATCCCCTCAACCACTTTGGTGCCGGTCACTTAGATGCAGCAGCGGCAGTCAAATTTGCCCAGAAAGGACAAGTCACCTTCCGCGACTTCTTCCGCTGGTTGCGCGAAAACGGCTATCTCAACCTCCGCTTTTGGTTTGATGGCGGTGCAGTAGCACTTCTGCCCAAAATTGCGATGGTATTGGGTTCCTATGTCTTAGCCTGGTTTTTGCGGAATTACTTACCTGGCTGGAGTTGGTCGCTCAGCAGCGGACTAATTTTCGGCAGTTCTGGGTTATTTTTCCTACGCGGGTTCTACATCTTCGATCTACCTCAGTGGCCGTTCCGCGTGCTGGGTAGTTCCATTCCCGAACTCGGCAACGCCGTTCAAGGTACGATCGCCTTAAACCCCATTTTTGCCAGCGTACTGATTCCCTTAGCCTTAATAGCGCTGCTGCTGGGAAATCCTAGCTGGAAGTGGTTCGCTATTGGTTCCGGGATAGGCGTCGCCAGCTGCTTGCTAGTCAGTGCAGTGATGATGCCTAATGTTATGTGGCTGGGAGAAGGGCTTCTAGCGCGCGGCTTCCTAGTCGTCAACGCCTTACTGTGTTACGGACTCTCTTGGTTATCAATGCAAGGAGAACGAAAAACCGCATGAGTATAAACGTTACCGGCACGATCGAACGTAAAGGATTTGGGCCTGGAACCTGGGCTATAGTCACCGAGAAAGGGGAAACCTACGAACTCTACCAAGGTGCCCCCGACGAACTGCTCAAATCTGGCGTGAAAGCCAAAATCAAAGGTGAGGTGCGAGACGATGTGATGACCTTCGCCATGATTGGCCCAGTCCTGGAAGTTAAATCCTTTGAAGTGTTGGATTAGAAAGCGTAGGGTGCGTTAATAACGCACCTTACACTTTCTAACTCCCACATCCATCCAAAACTTCTTGCAGCCGACTTCTGAACTCTCCTTTGGGATGGCCTCCTTTAACTTCTCCCAAAATCTTAAATTCTCCTTCTGGGGAATCGCAGATTAGGTAGGTCGGCCATCCCATTTCTCCTTTATCGGGATATTGGGTTAACAGAATCTTGCGATACTTGCGGTAGGTAGCAGTATCTTGCATTTTGACATTAATAAATCGCAAATCCAGTTCTTCGGCTACTTTTTGGTCATAAAAAGACATCTTGTGGCAAATGCCACAGTCTTCTGAAGAAAATTTGATTACAGATCTATCCATCAGTGCAATTCTCCTTATTCTGTAGAAAGATTAGGACTTACGCTTTTCTCCCCCCTAGCCCCCCAAATTTGGGGGTAACAGGACTCTTCTCCCCCCAGATTTGGGGGGTCGGGGGGGCAAAACCAAGGTTTTTGCGTAAGTCCTGAAGATAATTCAAGGTTAGTCGTTCGTGAGGAAACTCATTAGAAAAAAATTAACCTAGAATATCCATCAAAAAAATTATCATATAATTTTAAAGCAGGCGAGAACGACTATGACCAAGAAATTATGGTTTCCTGCCCCCGGATTCATCCGTGGATAAAAAATAAAGCATCGCATCCAAGTTTTAGAGCCAGATGGATTCATCCTTGAGGTCAATCCAAAATCCAAAATCTAAAATCCAAAATCGAATGACCGCGATTTTACCAGTAGCCCAAAAAACCGAGATTTTCTACCCCAGCGCGGATGGTGAACCTGTGGCAGAAACTTATGACCACCTTTATGCGATCGTAACTGCCCTGGAAGTCCTAAAACAATACCTAGCAGGCCGTCAAGCGACCGTTTTGGCAGACCAGTTTCTTTACTACTCCCAAGGTTTTCCCAAATTGCGAGTAGCCCCCGATGTAATGGTCATTTTTGATGTAGCTCCCGGAGGACGAGACAATTATAAAATTTGGGAAGAGGGTCAGGTGCCTGTGGTAATTTTTGAGATGACATCTAAAGGCACTCAAGATGACGATCGAAGCTTTAAGAAAAACCTTTACGAGCAGCTGGAGGTGCAGGAATACTGGTTATTCGATCCTAAAGGGGAGTGGATAGCGGAAAAATTGCGCGGATATCGACTCCGGGGCGATATTTATGAGCCAATTACAGATAGTCGCAGCGTTCCCTTGCAACTGCGTTTGGTAGTGGAGGAGAAACTGATTGGCTTTTATCGGGAAGATACTGGGGAAAAGCTGTTGATTCCAACTGAGCTAGCGCAGGCGCTACACCAGAAAACCCTGGAACTACAGCAGGCGGAGGAACGCGCCGAGGAACTGGAGTCTCTGTTGGTTCGGTATCGGCAACAGTTTGGGGATCTGCCTCCCCAATAAGATATCCCAGAAAACACCGAATGTAAACTACCCACCGAATCGTCGGAGTACCGACTCTAGCGGGGGCTTTTGTGCGATTCGTTGCGATGTGAATCACGG
>NZ_JAIQZM010000055.1:11853-29628 GCF_023333595.1 Argonema galeatum A003/A1 | reverse complement strand
TTTAAATTGCCGTTTGTAGCTCCCCCCCCAGCAATAGGAAAAGTAAGTTTTTGCAATAATTTGAAATAGCCTATTTCTAATTTTCCAGTCGCTGCCTCGCCGCTACCAGATTCTCGGCTACGGAAGTAAATTTGATTCGTGCCGTATCCGATTACCAAATTCCAGTTGGAATCGGCGTAAAGGATACGATACCATTCAGTACCAGCAATGGCGTCAAGAGTAGATTTATTACTATGTGTGTGGTTAGTAGTGCCACTGCTGGTAGGACTATTATCTATTGGCATATCAAGTTTGTGCTACTTCTTCGCCCGTACCCTCATAAAATGCCACAGTTGTGGTTTTTCCTGTGGCGCAGACGCCCCACAAACCTCGTTTGTCTAGGTTTCCGCTTTCGATCGCGTAGTTCCCGCCATTCGGTGACAGTAGAATTCCTTGCCCTGACAGCAGGGCAGCCTTGTGCCCTATGGTTACCCACTCATTACCTGTATTAGTGGCGTACAAAATGGTGCGATCTGAATTCGCTGCAACAATTACCGTTGCAGTCGCTGTGACGTTAGTAACCCCTTCTGTGGAAGTAGCGGTTTCAAGGCGTCGAGTAATATTTGAAATGAGATTTCCAGTATTTGAAACGGGCATTTCTAAGCACTCCCAAATTTTAATTTTTAAGTCGCGAAGCCAGAATGGAACATCGACTGAGATTTTGAATTGTGTGGTCGGTGATTTAACCTGGACTAATTGGTATTCATCCAGGATGCACATCACCTGCTGTAGAATTAAATCGCCTTCTGGTATAGGCGATTTAATTGTTAAATCAGCAGCCCTATAACCATTCAACTCAGTATCGGAACGAACCAGAACAGCTAAATTGAACCTTGATAATTGCTCAATCTCGAACGATGGGATGGGCTGGTAACTTTCATCTGGAAGTTGAGGGGCTATTTTGTGAACTTCTGATAGCAAGTCTCCTAATACAATACCCAATTATTCATCCCCTTTATCGCTATCATCTTTGGATAGGGGAAATCTTTCGCCCCCACGCACACCCCCCATTTTTTGGGCAAATTCCCGCAGTACGGGGATATTCTCTAAAAGTTTCCCTAGGGTGTAATTGTCTATTCCAAGCATTAAGGCCAAAAATAGACAATAAATGTACAACGACAAGAAATCAAATCTATCGAGATTAAAGTGCAAAGAAACTAATTTTTGGCCATTATTTAGAGATTCGGAATAATTCATTTTTATTCCATCTAGTAAAAGCCTTAAAACTAATAAAATGCTAGAGCCAAACAAACTCATTCTTGTAAAGCCCCGACCTACAGCATATCGCAAGTCTTTTTTGGTGGTCACTTATTTAATTTGTCAATTCTCCACTTTGTATTCTCTTTACCAAGGTTTCATAATCCTTTTTTACAACTAGCCGACACTCTGGTAAATAACCATACGCCTTTTCAAACTCCTCTAATTGTTTGACAAATTCCTCAATAATGCTTTGGTATTTTTCTGGAATCACGGCAACCTCAACAAAATTTCGTTGATTTTATTTTCTATTTGCACTTGCCTACTTCTCATCAGAAGTAGTTGTTGGATGGGAAGCCCTGGTAAATCACCTGTAAATCTCCAAATAGTTATTTCAGCTTCTTCGTGCCAAGTTGGCACCGAAGCGGATAAACGCCAAATAAAACTCACAGGATCAGGAAAGAAAATTGCCTGAGTTTTATTTAACTCAGAGTAAAGGGGCACTTTCCAAGTTTGGATTTTGAGCGATTCATTAAAAACAAAAGGCGCGGGGATAGTTTGAGATAAAAAACATCCCAATTTCCACCAAGGTTTGGCAAAAGGATTCGACATCCTTGCTGCCATAATCCTAGATCTAGCAAACAAAGGTATGTCGAAATTAGCAATTGCTAATTTTTTACCATCTGGTGTTAAGCTTGCAACTTGCTGAACAAAGGTTTCGATTTCCCAGAAATTGCTATTTGATAAATCAATATCCAGAAAATCACTAGGCATTTACCCTCAGCCGTTCCATTTGAAAAAGTCAATCACGTCTTCTTCGTACTGAGATGGATCGCACCCCGTTTCGTCAATAATTTCGGCAAAATCAGAACCTGAGATTTTTCCATCCACAAAATCTGCAATTGCTTGCTGGCGAACAAGTACTGATCTGATGCCTTCTTGATATTCTTCTTCTTCCATCGAAGGAGGCTTATTCACAGGGACGTAGAAGCTTAAGGCGGAATCCAAATTGTCAATCCAATTAGTTTGAAACATTGCCTCTTTCAAAAATTAAAGTGGCGTCGCCGCCTGCTCCTAATGCTGGCGCTAAAGGCCCTGCAATCAAGTCATGAAAGGCTGTGGTCAAACCAGCCGAATCAACTGGTCCACTCACCCTAGAGAAGGGTGTGGATCTGTGCGATTGTCCACCGGTATCCCTAGCCCATCGCCTAATCCATCGCCCATGTCCGGTCGAGGGGGGTACAGCTTGTGGGGCAACGCCGAAAAACCATTGGATTTTTGTGGGCTTAACGCCACTTCCTTTGATTGCGCCGATTAAAATTTCACCAGCTCCGAGTGCCGCGTTCGCAGCTAAAAGTCCCACTTGTGCGAGAGTTAATTTGCCCGGTACGGTCTCTTTATCGACGCTTATTTCGTAAACCGCCCTGGAAGTACCTTTAAATCGCAGCATACTTCTGTAGAGTCCCTCTGTTCGTGGCCCCCTACCCCGGTAGGGTGCTGGGTTATCTATTCGATGTTGAAGTCGAGCTTGTTCTCTCGCCCTGGCTAAGCGGAGCATTTCCTCTAATTCACCAGATGTCCTTCGTCTGCCCATAGTATTTTTTTGTAGTTCTGCTTACCATTTATCATGACTCAACAGCCCAAAAATTAGTCGCCGAAAGGGTGTACCATTTAATTCGGATTCAAGGTTATCCCTAGTCAACTAGCGGGTCTTTTGCCAAGCCCCGCCGATCGTATAAAAATATTGGTTTTTTAGGCGGTAGCGATAGAGTTGCGTATTGAAAAAAAACTTTGACCTGAGCTCGCCTAGTCGGTTCTTTGTAAGGATCTCCCAAAATATGGAGTGTCGCCGGGTTGGTTGGGTAAGTTTCGGATGGTTCATCATTTGAAATTTCATTAAGATAAGTCCAATTTGGGGTGTGGCTATTTATTTCAAGAATCTCTTTTATTACTCTCTTGGCTTCTGTTGAACTTACGGAAAGAACTTGAAATTGATATCCGCGCTCCCATTCGGTGTAAGAGTATAGATTTCTGCCGCAATTCCAGCCAAAATTATTACCAAAAAGGGATTTAATTTTATTTGCTATTTTAAGAGCTTCGGTTTTAGTAAATGTTTCACTTGTTTCCCCCGGAATCCGAAAACTTATTTGTCGCCAGATTGATTTATCTTCCGGCGAATTTCTTTCATTGGCGAAATACAAAGTTACTTTAGGAAGGGTTTTTCTTTTAACTCCCGCAACAGAATTAGAAGCAATCAAAGCCTCTAATTCTGTTATGTCAAAGCCACGAATTATTATGTGAAATAAGAAAAGTTTAAGTAAAGTAATTATCGCTGTATCAGCATCACGAAGCCAGCACGCAACTTTCAAGCTAGAGCGGGGCGCAGTGATATTGTCGTCGTCTTCAACATCTTTGAATTCTTGAAAGACCATCCGATTTTGGACGGACATCAACAAGCCTTGTAAGTGTTCCCAAGTATTAAAATTAGCTGGCAATGGCATAATCCACTCTTATAAAGGTGCTTTGAAATCTGCTTTGGTTACTATGGTTGATTCAGAATTCAGTTTAGATTGTGTTTTCTGGCCTGTAATAGTGTCTGACAATTCTTTTTTAGCTTTATCCCACTCTTCTTGCTGTTTTTTGATTTCCCCAACAGTATCTTGGATTGACTTGATTTCACTTACCGCACTGCTAACTATTCCAGCAGTATTATCAATTTCTTGAATTGTTGTAGTGATTTTGGTAAGAGCGTTTTGCTTTGCCGTAATCTCGTTTATTTGTTCGGGCATCCAGTTATACGCATTCTCCCAAACTACTCCCGCAGCTTTCAGAGCATTTCCTATTTTGCCAGTATTTTCGGCCCCAAGCTGGATAATGGACCGAGTACTGTCGAGCAAGCTATTAATGGAATTCGCAATATTTGAGGTCGCTTGGTACATCCGATTGGCCAGCTTAAAGTCGTTCTGCACATTAGTCCATGTAGCCTCACCTAGCAAAGTTTTCATCAGGTCAGAAGCTTTTTTTCCAAGAATTTCGCTGATGTTAAAGGATTGCCCCTCTTCATTTTTCATGCCGATGACATCAAGGCCAGTATCGATAATTGTTCCCAGTGTTTGAACAAGATTGTTGGATAACATCGCTGCATTGTGCAATGTTACTATAAAGGTGATTCCTGTCATAACTTCCTGCAACGGCAGCCAACCGAACAACTTTTTAAATCCGCCTGTTACAGCATTTTTGACATCATCAATTTTCCCCCCCATCCCCTCAAATCCTTTTTTCATTATCCCATCAGGTCTTTCGATTCTTGATGTCGTGGCGAGGCTTGAAGCTTCTGGAATAGCAGAGACTGCGTTTAAGATTGATACTTTAGTATCTA
This sequence comes from Argonema galeatum A003/A1, assembly GCF_023333595.1. Taxonomy (GTDB): domain Bacteria; phylum Cyanobacteriota; class Cyanobacteriia; order Cyanobacteriales; family Aerosakkonemataceae; genus Argonema; species Argonema galeatum. The sequence continues at coordinate 25,013 of NZ_JAIQZM010000055.1, read as the reverse complement.
ATACCTGTTCTTTTAAATTCACAATTTCTCCTTCAATTGTTCTGAGTTTTATTTCTTGTCGAGCCAGAGTGGGCTTGATGGTTTGATTAATAGTTGCGTTAATATTACCTATTTCTGTTTCTTGGGCGGATACTCTATCGCTTAATTCCGAAACGCGAACTGATAGCTGACAATAAGCTTCAATTACCAAGTAAGCCGCCCCTGCGACTGCCGCCACAGTTGCTGTGATGGGGGTAATAATCGCCATCACAAATTCGCCTACTTTTACTAGCCCGCCTAGCCCGCCGCGCGCGACGGCTCCTACGAGTTCGCCAAGCTTGTAAGATAGCTGGCTGGCAAGATTCCCCATGTTTGCAGACAAAGTTCCTTGAGCGGAGCGAACAGTAGTACTTATAGCAGCTGGCGATTCTAGGGTTTGAGCGTTTATGGTTATTGTTTGGTAAGCCGTAACAGTTGCAGCGACTCCAATACCTGCTTCGGTGACGGTTGCTCCATCAACTTTTTTACTGAATTGCTCTTGAAGTAATTCTTGTTGTTCAGTAACTTTGGCATCTACAGAACTTATGCCTCCAACTATATTTGCATACTCTGTAGTTCCCCCGTTTGGTGAAGCAGGCATTATAAGGACTCCCTTAATAAATTGTTGGTAGTATTTATGTTTTGATTTATTTGTGGAAACCGGGGCATGAGCGTGTTGTATTCTGAATGGCTCATACAGAAATATCCGGTATCTCTAAAGCCTGGATCTACAGTTATGGGGATATCGCAGGGAGGCGGTGGCGGTGAATAGAAGATAGGTGGTGGTGGTGGTGGCGGTAATGGATCGGGCCTAATTATTGGCGTTTCGGAAATTTCATAAATATTGGTACTGGAAGTTGAATGCCATAGCTCAAAACCCTGGAAACTAACCCACCAAAAATAATCTTGGAAATAATGGTAACCCATAAGTTCTGGGTAATTGTTTAATCTGTTGACAGGGAATGAAATTGAACTGCTTGTGGGTACTAAAATTCCATTGTTATCGACAAGACTAAATTTATAAAATGTATCAGAAAATTTCCTAATTCCAGATATCCCACCCCCGGCGGCGGACTGCCTGTTAACAGTTGTCGGGGTAGCCCGTAGAGTGTATTCTTGAGGCAGGTAAACGACTGACAATATTTGTTGAGTATCCAGCCGTTCCGACCCACCGCCGCTGTGTGAATAATCTTTCAAAGGATCGGGATTCACAATTATCTCGTTTGTGATCGTGACGCTCCCTATAAATCGAATAAGTTTTGCTTCAGCAGAGGAAGCGTTCCATTGGAAACTATCAGGCAGAGGGATGTTGGAAGCATCTGCAAGCTTTTTTGCAGCCTCCGCCATGTCTTCGCTCGAAAACGGCTCTTCATCTTCGCCTCTTATAATGCGACGATCGCCTAGATTGGGAGAAGGAAGCCTATATTGCACAGGTTCTCACTTTTTTTATCTTTTTTAAAAAACTGTATTTATTATATCTTAAGCACTATATAACTAACTTTGCTTTTACGATGACTTTAGAGGAAGGTAGCCATCTAATCACCAGAAATCTTGCACAGCAGTCAAAGGATCGAGTCCGCTTAGTCCTTGCAATATTTGACGAGAAAATAAGGGTTTCCAGGCATTTAAATTTTACTTATAAAACAAAATGTCCCAAATTAGCCAACTGCCTATTTAGGCGCACTCTTAATCTGGTGGTTCGGGGTTCGAGCCCCCGGTCGCCCATCAAAATAAATCCCTGGAATCCTTATAATAACTGGATTTCAGGGATTTTGGTTTGGGGCGCTGCGCGATCGTAGATTTTGGTTTGATGCTTCTTGATGCGCCGTTGACGCGCCGTTGACGCGCCAAAATTTATTTTTACCCCAAGCTGAGTCATCATAGGTTCATTCGTGTAGATAGAAGCCAGCGATCGGGTTTAGTAAAGATGGAAAATATTATTACTTCTACACGAACTGAACAAATCCATGAAATCGAAAGCGATACTTTCAGCTTTGCTCCTGGCCCTTACTGGCACAACCATTTCAATAGCCGCCGATCCAGATCATGTTAGACAGATACGACGAGCCGGAGACTGCGAGGGGTGTGACTTAAGTGGAGCCGACTTAAAAGGCGTTAACTTGGCCGGTGCAAACCTTCGCAGTGGAACATTCGAGGGTACTAACTTAAGTGGTGTTAACTTGACCCGCGCAAATCTTACAGGAGCTAATCTTAGAAATGCCAACTTAAGTGCAGCGAATCTTGCTGGCGCAAATCTCGTGGAGGCCATTCTATCAAATACCAACTTAAGTGGAGCAAATTTAGCCGGTGCGCGAATCAGAGATGCTTTTTGGTCACATGAAACCAATCTAAGCGGCGCTAATCTTAGGGGAGTCAACCTTAACAACAAAGGTCTTCTTTATATTAATTTCAGTCGAGCTAATTTAAGTGGCGCTAATTTAAGTAACACTCGTTTAAATGGAGCCAATTTAAGTAAGGCCAATTTGACATCTGCCAATTTAAGTGGCTCTATTTTGTTCCGAGCTAACTTAAGCGGTGCAAATCTCCAAGGTGCCAACTTGTGTCGCGCAACCATGCCAGATGGCAGAATATCTCAGCAAGGATGTGTTGGGAATAGAAGGCGATAAAACGGCTGCGATCGCCTTAGCAAATCCACTGGGCACGGTAGACAGGCCCAGTGGACTTTTTCATGGTTACAAAACTGGCACTTCCTGCGTACTGACCAAGCCAGCGTAGTGCTTCCAAATAGTTTCAGCGCTGTTCCCAGTCCACTGAGCGACTTGACCCCATAACAAACGTAATAACTCATTAATTCTTTTATGTATTTCTTTCTAGGAAGGTCAGGTATTGCAGCGCCCTTCCCTAATATATACTTCCATATATTAGGGAAGGGCAGGTAAGCAAGAAGATTTCCTCTTAATCGGGTGGTTCAGGGTTTGAGCCCCCGGTCGCCCATTTAATTTAGCAGTAACCTAAAAAAAGCTGGTATTTGCTTGTGGCGCAAGCAACCAAGTCATCAAAGCCGGTAGCTGTTTTTGCCAAGAAGTTTCGTGGTGGATCTCCCCTTCTGCTAGCACAAAATGCAACTCAGAATCGGTGTAACCAAGCTGTTTCAAACGATTGTAAAAGTCTTGGGTAATGGGTACATAATCCAACCCAACTCCGTAGAAGGAATATTGCTCCTTGCTACCGACGTACAGCAGTATTTTTGACCCGAAGCGGGTGTGCCTATCCCAGTAATAAAACATTTGGCCGCCCGCTAACATCAGCGCCGGAGAAATCCCGCCAATTCGCCCAAAAATTTGGGGATAGGTTTTGCCTAAATATAGGGAAAATAATCCGCCCATACTAGATCCCATGACTGCGGTATTTTCGGTTTCTGGCAAGGTGCGGTAAGTGCGATCGATGTAAGGCTTTAAGTGATTAATCAAAAACTCTGCTGTTAAATGAGCGCGACCGCCTATCCACGGGGAATACTCTTCGATGCGGTTTGGTAAGTGGTCGATACCGACAATAATCCAAGGTTGGATAGTGAGTTCAGATACCAAGCGCTCTAGTGTGGTGTTGGCGCACCAAGTATCGTATACAGCAGATTCCGGGTCAGAAAAGATATTTTGTCCGTCGAACATATACAGCACCGGAAAGCGCCTATCAGGTTGCCGATCGTAGGCGTCTGGGGTAAAGATGCGGAGGGTGCGATTAACTTGTTCTGCAAATGAGTAAAAGTCGCGAATGATGTGGATGTGGCCCATTGTTTTTGTATTTAAGTACATTGCTAAACCATGAGCAACGTTTGCTTACATTGGCTATTGTAGGGAACGGGCGGAGCTCTACAGCAGGCTATCTTTGGGAAGGTACTCATGGGCCGATCGCACTTCCATAAGTACCTGAACTGGTGTCTCTGTCTAATGGCTGCACACCTTAGCAGCATTTTAGGCTTAGCTTGCGATCGCAAGTGGCTTTTTTTAGCATGGAACCAGCGCATCTGTACGACTGAGAACTCTTAAATCTTCTTCATCTAACTCTACGGGTGTGCCGCTGCGAATCAGTTCCACAAAGTCTTCGTTGGGAACCATAAAACACAGGGCGTACAAGCGCCCGGAACCCGTATTTTTAAGTTCGTGAGTTCCTGTTGGCGGTACTAATATGCTGTCTCCGGCACTAATAGAAACGGTTTTTCCATCACAGGTTGCCAATCCTTCTCCTTTGAGGATAAAAAACATTTCCACAGCCATATTATGACGATTGGGAGGAGTTTTACCACCAGCATCAAAAATTTCGACGCACAAAGTTAACGATACGTTAGCACTTGCCGGATCGAAGACGATCGCTAACCGATTGCTGTCCTGGGGACTGATGCGAAAAGCTTGATAATCTCTGAGAGACTTAACAACCGGAATCATGCAACGATTAGTCATTTGTCCTTTTTCCTTTGTTATTTGGTAGTTAGATAGTCAAATTGTCTGTTGTCATCGTTGGTTAAATTTTTACCGCAGATGAAGACAGATAAACGCAGATAAACGCAGATAAGAATAATCACACGAGTTTTTTAGGTCACCGATGTGTAAGGACATGATGTGATTAGTTGTTTTTACTGCTGTGGGTTCAATCCAAAATCTAAAATCCTTTCATCCAAAATCGAATGAGTAATTGCCTTTAAGATAGCTTGGGAATCGGTGACAAAACCAAAACATTGTTTTACGTTATAAAGAGTGGCTTGCCAGCAATACTCTGGGGAAGTAGTGGCGGTGCAATCCTCAACTAAAATACAGTCATAACCCAGGAAGTTAGCATCTTGCAATGTAGCCATTACGCACTGATCGGCATTCACTCCTCCAAAGAATAGAGTAGTTTTTCCCAGGTTTCGCAGGATACTATCTAAAGGAGTATCCCAAAAACCGCTCATTCTGTATTTATCAACACGGATATCTTCAGGTTTTTGTTCTAATTCATCTACTACTGCCGCTGCCCAACTACCAGCCATCAGGACTTTGGCACCACTGACAGGCAAAGGATCGCCCAAACCTACGCTCGAGCCTGTAGGATTGTAAACGTGGCGCAATCCAGCACTGATATTCAGTAAATCGGGACGGTTTCCCCAATTTAGCCAAATTACAGAAACATTGGCTTTTCGCAATTCTGGCAGTAGTGTTTTGAGGGGATTGATGGGAGTCTGTGTGGGTGTCACGTCTACGCCAATATGCGCTAGCCAGCCATCTGGATGACAGAAGTCATTTTGCATATCAATTACTAATATGGCTGCTTTTGCCAAATCCAGGCGTAGCTTTTTGGTTTCTGTTGGCAGTATTATGGATTGGGGTTCGAGGGGCGGGCGGGTGATATCGGCTATTTCGGCATCAACTGCCCAGGCATTTGGGGGTACGCCCAAGGTACGGAGGGGTTTCATCATAGTTTTGGGGAATGAGGAATGAGTTCTGTTATAGTTCCAAATTAAATTACACTTATATTATGTTGAATACTACTTTTAATGCCCAAGCCTCCAAAACTTTCTAAATTCTTAATTTCAAGGTAAAATTTGTGAGTTTTACTCTCCAACAAGCGTTAATTCCGGTCGATCGCGCTTACGCAACCGCTGATGTGCAAGTAGTAGGCGATCGCATTGCCGCTATTGACCCCAATCTGGATGCGATCGGCATTGCTGTCGATTGTAACAACAAACTCCTCCTCCCCGGTTTCGTCAACGCGCACACCCACTCCTCGGAGATGTGGCAGCGGGGAGTGATTCCCCCGGTTCCCCTAGAATTGTGGCTTGCAGAACTCTACGACTTTGTACCTCTGGAACTGGAACAAATTTACCTGACTGCTTTAGGTACGGCGGTAGAAACTTTGCTGTCTGGAGGCACAAGTGTTGTCGATCACTTAGTTTTGATTCCGGGTAAAGAAATCGAAACTATTGCTACGGCTGTTCGCGCTTACAAAGAAGTCGGTATCCGCGCTTTTATCGCCCCCCTCATTCAGGATGAATCTCTCACAGCAGGCATTCCCAGCGGCGATACAAAACAGGAACACGAAACTTATATTCGCTCGACAAGCGCCACTCTGCAATTAATAGAAGACGCTGTAAATAAGTTTCACAAACCAGAAGAAGGCGTTTATATTCTGGTTGCGCCGACGGGAATTCAACTGTGTTCTGATGCTTTGTTTGAAGGTTGTGCAGAATTGAGCGATCGCTACAATCTCTGTCGCCATTCTCACCTGCTAGAAACTAAAGCCCAAGTGTTGCTAGCTCAAGAAAAATACGGATGTAGCGCAGTTGAACATCTGCAGCGCATCGGTTATCTGGGTTCCCGCACTTCTTTAGCCCACTGCGTGCATTTGACCGATGCAGATATTGCCATTTTGGTAGAAACTCAATCCACCGTTGTACATAATCCCCTCAGTAACCTGCGTTTGGGTAGCGGCATTGCTCCTATTTTGAAATATCTGCAAGCGGGAGTCAATGTGTCTTTTGGGTGTGATGGTTCTGCTAGTAACGATTCGCAAGATTTGCTGGAAGCTATCAAGATTGGTTCGATTTTGCACAACGTGACGGATTTAGATTATCACCACTGGATCGAACCGCGTCAATCGGTGGAAATGGCATCTTTGGGAGGTGCTAAAGGATTGAATGTGGCGGATGAACTTGGTTCTCTGACTGTGGGCAAAAAAGCCGATATGGTACTTTACGATCTTAAGAGTTTGTCGCTGTTACCGCGCACAGACCCGATAGGTTTGTTAATATTGGGTCGTCCCACTCAGGCGGTTGACAGTGTTTGGGTAAATGGCAAAAGAGTTGTTGCGAATGGGCAGGTGACAACTATCGATGTAGATAAGTTAAGAAAGGAATTGTTCGATCGCAGTCAGTGGAGTACAAATCGCCAGTCAAAAACACTGGGTGAAGTGTCAGCCCATTATCGCAGTGTGATGGGATTGCCAGATCGATCGGGCCAAGGTTACTCGTAGGATTTGTGGTGGGCAATGCCCACTACAATCGCTAATATTTATTTACCCAAACTATGGATATCAATATTCCCGATGTGGTAGCTGAAGTGACAGCAGCATTTCAGCGTTATGAAAAGGCATTAATTAGCAATGACATCGCCGTACTAGACGAACTATTTTGGCAAAGTTCCCAGACTGTCCGCTTTGGCGTGGAAGAAAATCTGTACGGTTATGATGCTATAGCCACTTTTCGCAGCAAGCGATCGTCCGCTAATTTAGAAAGGGTACTGATAAATACTGTCATCACCACTTACGGACGGGATTTGGCCACAGTAAATACAGAATTTAAACGCCCACCATCCTCAAATCAGATCGGACGCCAAAGTCAAACTTGGATGCGAACCGCAGAAGGTTGGCGCGTTGTTAGCGCCCATGTTTCATTTCTAGTTGGCGAGTAACTTAGCTTCATTGCTAACCTAATTAAAGTGGACAAACCACTCCCAGCATCAGTTATATTGGTGAGATAGTGGAAATACCGAGATCGCAAATATAGTGAAATTACTTAGATAAAACTTAAATATCAAGATTTGATAAATTTTGGCGGGTTTTTGGCTCATAATTTGGAAAATCCTGTCTAGGCGTTGATAGATATAAATTGTTATTTGCGCCGTCAATAACTCTATAAAAGGTTCCGCTATGGTAAACAACATCAACTCCAGCAGCCAGCAAAAAGCCCTAGTTTTCATCGACTCAACAGTGCCCGACTACCAGGGTCTTGCTGCTGCGGTTGAACCGGGAACCGAAGTAATTATCCTCGATGGGACGCGGGATGCGATCGGGCAAATTACGGAAGTGCTGGCTTCTCGTAATGGCACAAACGCGGTTCACATCGTCTCGCACGGTAGTCCCGGCAGCTTGCATTTCGGCAAAACGCAACTGAATTCGGACAATCTCCACACATACGCGCCTCAGTTGCAACAGTGGCAGAATGCTTTAACGGATGATGCCGAGATCCTCCTCTACGGTTGTAACGTGGCGGCAGACCTCACCCCCAACCCCCTCTCCGCAACGGAGAGGGGGCTAAATACACACCCCTCCACGCAAGGGGATGGAGTTTCTTCCTTCCTGCCCCCCTCCCCGTGGCGGGGAGGGGATGGGGGTGGGGTTTCCTTCCTGCAACGACTGAAGGAGTTGACAGGTGCAGATATTGCGGCTTCCCATAACTTAACGGGTAACGCAGCACTGGGCGGCGACTGGAATTTGCAAGTTACCACCGGAAAGATTAAAGCATCCTTGGCGTTTGTGGCGAGTGCGATCGCATCTTATCAGGGAATTTTAGCCACCTTCAATGTTAATTATGGTGATGCTACAGGGCTTATTAATGCGATTACCAATGCCAACGATGAAATTACTAATCCTGGCGCGGACACCATTAACTTATTGGGCGGCACTTACACCCTGACATCAGGCGCATACAACTACACTAGCGGGATCGACTGGGGAAATAGCGGCCTCCCGGTAATTACTTCGGATATTATCATCAACGGTAACAGCGCAACGATCGCACGAGACAACAGCGCCTCAACAACCTTCCGTTTGTTTACTATTGGCGGATCTTCAGGCAACCTAACTCTAAACGACATAACCCTTGAAAATGGAAACGTCACTGGTTCTTCGGGTGGTTCCGCACCCGATGCTGGTGCCATATCCAACATTAGCGGTACAGTCAATATCAACAACAGCACCCTACGCAACAACGCTGCTGGTGATGATGGCGGTGCGATTGCCAATTTTGGCACCATGAATATCCAAAACAGCACTATCAGTAATAACACTGCCCAAGGTGATGGCGGGAGTGTTGACGGGGGTGGTGCGATCGAAAACGATGGTGCAACTGCTACGCTAAACCTGACCAATACCACCATTAGCGGCAACGTTCATAACGGCAGCGGTATTGGTAACAGTCAAGGCGGTGCTATCCGAAACCGTAATTCGGCTACGTTAAGTATTGTCAACAGCACTATTTTTAATAACACAGCCAAATCCGGTATTGGCGGCGGAATTTTTGTGGAAAGCGGTGCCGTTACGATCAAAAATTCGATCGTCATTGGCAACACCGCCACCAGCAACTCCGATGTTTCGGGAACCTTTACCAGCAATAATACCAACATAATTGGGGACACAACTGGCAGCAGCGGTTTTGGCAGCGATATTTCAGGTGTTGCTGCCGGAAGCGTAATTAATACCACTCTAGCTATTAACGGTGGCCCGACTAAAACTCACGCTTTAGTTACTGGCAGTAAGGCCATCGATGCAGCTAACGCCGCCGATGCACCCACCACCGACCAAAGAGGAATGCCTCGGCCCAGCGACGGGGATATAAACGGCACCGCAATTGCTGACATCGGTGCTTATGAAGTCGATGTCAATAAAGCGCCAGTTTTAACTGCGGGAACGTCAACTCTACCAACTATTAACGAAGACGAATCTCTTGCCAGCAATACGGGAATGCTGGTTTCCGACCTAATTGCTGGTTTAGCCACCGACGATAACAGCGACCCGTTGGGAATTGCCGTCACGGGAGTGGATAACACTAACGGCGCTTGGCAATTCTCCACAGATGGCACAACTTGGACACCCTTCGGCGCGGTTTCCGATAGCAGCGCCACAGTCTTGGGTTGGACATCACTCTACAGCGGCTTTGTCACTGGTACACCCAATAGCCAAGGCTGGTTCCAATTTGGCACTTCTCCTCCTGTTGGCACTCAAACTGCTAGTGGTAACTTGACCAACTTAGTAACTCAGGTTTCATCAGCGGCTGGCTACAGCAATTACCAAGCATTATCTGCAACTTTAGTCAATCCAGCTTTTCCGATTCTCGATCGCACTAAAGGCTTTACCGTTCGTTTCGATGGCAAACTCAACAGCGAATATCACTCCAGCGATGATAACAGTGACGGACTGATAGACCGTTCTGGTTTGAGCTTGATCGCAGTTAGCAGCGACAACACTAAAGCGATCGAACTTAGCTTTTGGCCGGACGAAATATGGATCAAGAATGATGGCCCGAATGTAACGCCCGTTCCCAACCCCACTAGAACTCTTTTCACTCACAGCACCACAGAACGTGCCTTGCAGTCAACCTCCCCTTTGACTCGCTACGAACTGTCAGTTTTAAACAATAATTACACCCTCAAATCCAATGGCACGCAAATTCTCAGCGGTGCATTGCGCGACTATCGGGCCTTCGACTCCGCTGGTGCAGGTTTACCCTACGATCCCTACGAACAGCCAAACTTCTTATTCTTGGGCGATAACACCAGTTCTGCATCGGGTAACTTCGACTTCAAACGCATCGCACTTCAGACAGATACGAGAGTTCGCTTCGTTCCCAACACCGACTACAACGGCACTGTCAATCCCGGCATCACTTTCCGCGCTTGGGATACCACCAACGGTCTCAAAAACGGCCAAACAGGGGTGAACGCCTCCGTCAACGGCGGACAAACCGCTTTCAGCAACACCACTACGACTGCCAACATTACTGTCAACCCCATCAACGATGCGCCGCAGTTCACCAAAGGCAGCGATGTGGCGGTAAATGAGGACGCAGGCGGACAAGCGATCGCATGGGCAACCAATATTCTCCCCGGCCCAGCTACCGCGACCGACGAAACCAGCCAAATTTTAACCTTTACTCCCACCATCACCGGGACAACTGGCGGTTTGACCTTTACATCCGCACCTGCTATTGACGCGACTACTGGCAAACTCACCTTTACATCCGCATCGAACAGCAGCGGTACAGCTACCGTCCAGGTGGTACTCACCGACAACGGCAGCAACATCGCACCGAACGTCAACACCAGCGCCGCGCAAACCTTCACTATCACCGTCAACCCCATCAACGACGCGCCGCAGTTCACCAAAGGCAGCGATGTGGCGGTAAATGAGGACGCAGGCGGACAAGCGATCGCATGGGCAACCAATATTCTCCCCGGCCCAGCTACCGCGATCGACGAAACCAGCCAAATTTTAACCTTTACTCCCACCATCACCGGGACAACTGGCGGTTTGACCTTTACATCCGCACCAGCTATTGACGCGACTACTGGCAAACTCACCTTTACATCCGCATCGAACAGCAGCGGTACAGCTACCGTCCAGGTGGTACTCACCGACAACGGCAGCAACATCGCACCGAACGTCAACACCAGCGCCGCGCAAACCTTCACTATCACCGTCAACCCCGTCAACGACGCGCCAGATCTAACTGTTCCCAGCAGTCAAACCGTCAATCAAGACACGAATTTAGCCATTGGGGGTATTAGCATTGCCGATGTGGATGCGGGTACTGCTGCTGTAAAAGTTACTGTATCTGCGACTAGCGGAGTTCTGACTTTAAGTTCGACAACCGGACTCACCTTTACCACAGGCGACGGCACAACCGACCCTACCATAACGTTTAGCGGCAAGCTTGCCGATATCAATACGGCTTTAAGTAATCTCACTTATAAAGGTAATACCAATTTTAACGGTACTGACAGTATTAATATCTCCGTAGATGACCAAGGGAATACTGGGAGTGGTGGAAGTAAGACGGATAATGATGCGATCGGCATTAACGTCACCGGAATACCCGCACCCGCAAGTTCCGTCCTGCTTAACGAAGTCGTCACCGACCCGCAACAAGACTGGAGTACCAACAACTTCAACGGTACACCCGGCGCAGGCACAATCAGCCAGGGAGTAGACGAATGGGTAGAACTCTACATCGCCAAAGATGGACTAAACCTAACTAATTGGAAAATCGAACTTCTTGACGGCACCGACGTAATCGGCGACCTCAGTAACAACGTTGCTACTAGAGCGTTTCAGGTACAAAATTATATCAGTGCTAGCGGTGGTAGCTTTACCAACACCAAAGCAGGCGACTATTTTGTGTTGGGTAATGTAGCCAGTTCCGGTCAGATGAGTAACAACATCAGCATTTTGCTGAAAGACCACACTGGTGCTGTAATTGACAAAGTGAAACTTGGTGGTGGCGGCGCACCTAACGGTGCTGCAACCGCTATAGGCGATCAAGCAGTAGCGCGTGTTCCCAACGCTACAGACACGAACAACGACGCCAACGATTTCCGCAAACAAGCGACCACTCTTGGCGCTAGCAACAACATCCCAGAAATCCAAGTATTAGAAACTGCTACCGACATTCCCGACAACACAGGTAGCGTCAATTTCGGCACCACTCCTCTGGGTACTGGTATTACCAAAACCTTTACCGTCAAAAACACAGGTTTTAACGACTTAACCTTAAATGCAATTTCCCTCACAGGTACTGGTTTCAGCTTAGCGAGTCCCTTCGGCAGCACTACAATTGCCGCCGGTTATTCTACCACCTTTCAAGTTCAACTCGACGCCAACAACGCAAGCACTTTCAACGGAAATATATCTTTTGGGAATAACGACGCCGACGAAAATCCCTTCAATTTCGATATCAGCGGCGTAGTACAAGCGCCAGAAGTTTCCATTACTCCCGGCACAAATCCCAACGAAGAGGGTACAACCAACGGCATATTTAATGTCAAGCTGAGTAGTCCCGCGCCAACTGGCGGTTTAACCGTCAACTTTGCCCCCTCCGGTACAGCCAGCAATCCCGCCGACTATAGTTTTGCTGCCGGTACGAATGTTGATACGATTGCGATCGGCAGTATTGTTATTGCTGCTGGAAAAGATACCGCTACTATTAATGTTGTTCCCGTTGATGATAATCTAATCGATCCTGGTGAAACAGTAGATCTCACCCTCACCAACGGCACAAACTACACCGTCAGCGCCACAAATAAGAACGCCAGTCTGACAATCATCGACAACGACAGCAGCATCCAATTCTCCCAAGCAAACTATCAAGTATCGGAAGATGGCACAGTAGTTGGTGTCGCCATCACTTTAAATCGAACCGGCGTCACCACAAGCACATCTAGTGTAAACCTACAACTAACAAACGGCACAGCAACAGGCGGCACAGATTTCACCGCCACCACTCAAAATATTATCTTTGCCGCCAACGAAACAAGTAAAACAGTTGTGGTTCCCATCACCGAAGACAGTTTAGTAGAAGGTAACGAAAATCTCACCCTCACCTTAGCTAATCCCAGTGCAAATACAGCAATAGGAACGCAAAAGACTGCCACATTAGA
>NZ_JAIQZM010000055.1:0-11753 GCF_023333595.1 Argonema galeatum A003/A1 | reverse complement strand
GGAACGCAAAAGACTGCCACATTAGAAATCATCGACAACGACAGCAGCATCCAATTCTCCCAAGCAAACTATCAAGTATCGGAAGATGGCACAATTGTTGGTGTCGCCATCACTTTAAACCGAACCGGAGTCACCACAGGCACATCTAATATAGAGGTACAACTTGCTAATGGCACAGCAACAGGCGGTACAGATTTCAACAACAGTACTATTCCGATTATCTTTGCCGCCAACGAAACCACAAAAACCGTTGTCGTTCCCATTACCGAAGATATTTTAGTAGAAGGGAACGAAAATCTTACCCTCGCGTTAGCTAATCCCAGTGCAAATACAGCAATAGGAACGCAAAACACCGCGACTCTGCAAATCATCGACAACGACAGCAGCATTCAATTCTCCCAAGGAAGTTATCAAGTATCTGAAGATGGCACAGTAGTTGGTATCGCCATAACTTTAAATCGTACTGGCGTCACCACAGGCACATCTAATATAGACGTACAACTAACTAACGGTACAGCAACAGGTGGTGTTGATTTCACCAACACCACTCAAAATATTATCTTTGGTGCCAACGAAACCACAAAAACCGTTGTTGTTCCCATTACCGAAGATATTTTAGTAGAAGGGAACGAAAATCTCACACTCACGTTAGCAAATCCCAGTGCAAATACAGCAATAGGAACGCAAAACACCGCGACTCTGCAAATCATCGACAACGACAGCAGCATTCAATTCTCACAAGCAAACTATCAAGTCAATGAAAACGGCACAGTTGTTGGTGTCGCCATAACTTTAAATCGTACTGGCGTCACCACAGGCACATCTAATATAGATGTACAACTGGCTGACGGTACAGCAACAGGCGGCACAGATTTCACCGCCACCACACAAACTATCAACTTTGGTGCTAACGAGACTAGCAAAACTGTCACAGTTACCATTACTGACGATAGTTTATTTGAAGGCAACGAAAATTTAACACTCACCTTAGCTAATTCCAGTGCAAATACAGCAATAGGAACTCAAAATACTGCCAATCTAGAAATACTTGATAACGATAGTCCACCTACAGTTGCGTTCTCCCAAGCGAACTATCAAGTAAACGAAAATGGCACAGTGGTAGGTGTTGCCGTCACGATTAATCGTACTGGCGATACATCGGGTACATCTAATGTAGATATCCAACTAACTAACGGTACAGCCACAGGCGGTACAGATTTCACCGCCACCACACAAACCATCAACTTTGTTGCGAACGAGACTAGCAAAACTGTCACAGTTCCCATTACTGACGATAGTTTATTTGAAGGGAACGAAAATCTAAATCTCACGCTAGTTAATCCTAGTGGTGGGACAAACATCGGTAGTCAAAATACTGCTAATCTGACAATTGTAGATAATGACAGTTCCCCAAGTGTCTCTTTCTCGCAAGCGAACTATCAAGTAAATGAAAATGGCACGGTAGTTGGTGCTGCTATAACAATTAACCGCAGTGGCGACATTTCCGGTACATCGAACGTTCAGGCGCAACTAACTAAGGGCACAGCAACAGGCGGTACAGATTTTGATAACAGCACTCAAACTATCAGCTTTGGTGCTAACGAAACGACAAAAACTGTCACAGTTCCCATTACTGACGATAGTTTATTTGAAGGGAACGAAAATCTAACTCTCACGTTAGTTAATCCTAGTGGTGGGACAAACATCGGTAGTCAAAATACTGCTAATCTGACAATTGTTGATAATGACAGTCCCGCCACCGTTGCCTTTTCGCAAGCGAACTATCAAGTAAATGAAAATGGCACGGTAGTAGGAGTTTCCGTCACGATTAACCGTACTGAGGATACATCGGGTACATCTAATATAGATGTGCAACTAACCAACGGCACAGCTACAGGCGGTTCTGATTTCAACAGTGCGACTCAAACTATCAGCTTTGGTGTTAACGAAACTAGCAAAACTGTCACCGTTCCCATTATCGAAGATAGCGTAGTTGAAGGGAATGAAAACCTTACTCTCACGTTAGCTAATCCCAGTGCTAATACAAACATCGGTACTCAAAAAACAGCTACTCTAGAAATTATCGATAATGATAATTTACCCACTGTTTCGATCGGCGATATCACGATCGCTGAAAGTAATAGCGGCACGACTCCAGCTAACTTTACCTTGACTCTGAGTGCGCCGTCTAATCAAAGTGTTACTGTTTTATACGCTACTGCTGACGGTACAGCTACGACTGCCGATAATGATTATAGTCAGATTTTTTCAGGGTCGATCGCATTCAATCCAGGCGAAATCAGCAAAACTATTAGTGTTGCGGTACAAGGTGACATTAATGTAGAAAACAACGAAAACTTCTTTGTTAATTTAATTGGTGTTACCAACGCCACTATTGCTGATAACCAAGGTGTGGGAACTATCATCAACGACGATACCGAGGAAGATTGCTTTTGCGAACAAATTGTTCATCCTAATTTAGATAGCTTCTTCGATGAGGGAAAAGAAGGTTATTCTTTAGCACAAGTTAATCAAACTAGCAATACGCTTTCCGGTACAGAAAGCGACGATTATCTGATCGGTAGCAATCTAAATGATGCGCTGAACGGTTTGGGTGGCAATGATTTTATTGAAGGAAAAGCAGGCAACGATAACTTGTTCGGCCACAATGGTAAGGATACCATTTTTGGTGGCGTAGAGGGTAGCGATCGCGACTGGATTTCCGGCAACGAAGACGATGACTTACTTAACGGTAATCAGGGGAACGATGTAATTAACGGCAATCAGGGTAACGATACTGTCCGAGGTGGCAAAGGCAACGATATTGTGCGTGGGGGTCAAGATAATGACCAGATGTGGGGAGATAGCGGCGATGATACCCTGATGGGCGACAAAGGTAACGATACCATTTTTGGTGGTGTCACCGCTAAAGATATCGGCGATTCTAATGGACGCGATTTGATATTAGGCGGTATTGGCGATGATTTCCTCAACGGGAATGAAGGGGATGACACCGTTTGTGGCAATGAAGGCAATGATACGGTACGCGGTGGTAAAAATGACGATATCGTTTTTGGCGATGCTGGTAACGATATGCTGTTTGGCGATTTGGGGAATGACAGTCTTTGTGGTGAGGATGGTGACGATACCATCTATGGAGGCAATGGTAGCGATGTTCCCATTGGTAGTGTTGGTGAAAAAGATTGTTTGTGCGGAGGAATTGGCAACGATTTGCTGTTTGGCAATGAAGGGGAAGATAAAATAAATGGTGATGAGGGAGATGATACTCTTTACGGTGGCAAAGATAACGACACTCTTACAGGTGGCGGTGGCAATGATTGGCTAAGTGGAGATTTAGGTAATGATATGCTGAGGGGTGGAAGTGGGACCGATCGCTTTGTCTTATCACCAGTAAAAGGCACTGACATTATCCTCGATTTTGAAGATAACGTTGACTTGCTGGAATTACGCGGTAATCTAACTTTTGCACAATTGACAATTAACCAAGGTAGTGATGGAACTTCGATCGGCATTACGAAAACAGGTGAACTTTTAGCAACTCTCAAAGGAGTGCCAGTAAATCTCATCACTCAGCAGGATTTTGTTCTAGTTAACTAATTCTAAACATGCAGGAGAAGAAGGAATAGTAACTGCGATCGTTGTGCCGACTCCAACTTCACTCTCTACTGCAATGCTACCTCCGTGTAACTCTACACACTTTTTCACAACAGTTAGCCCCAGTCCAGAACCGGGGATAGTTCCCACATTTTTGCCGCGATGGAATGGCTCAAACATATATTTTTGGTCTTTTGGTGTAATGCCAATGCCGCGATCGCTAATTCGGAAAATAACCATTCCCTCTTGGGTTCCTTCTGCTGGTTCGCAAACTAGGGCAAAATCAATATTACCTCCCTGGGGTGAATACTTAGTCGCATTTGATAGTAAATTTTCCAGGATTGTTCGCAGGGGTTTTTCGTCCATGCAAGCATTTTTACATTTACCTTGACTGCTAAAAGTAATTGTGTGCTTGCTCCCAGCTACAAACTGTGTTTTTTTAGTGAGTTCGCCGCATATATTTTTTAGATCGACAACTTTTGGATTAAAGTCTAACTTTCCTGCTTCGGCTCTATTGATTGTCAAAATATCATCTAATAACTGAGTCATCGTTTTAGCCGATGCCTGAATCCTCTGAATGTTCCTTAGCCTTTTTTCTTTCGGTAATTCTTCGTTAGCATTTTCGAGTAATTGGGCAGAAATTAAGATCGTGCTGAGGGGAGTGCGAAAATCGTGAGATGCCATAGTAAAAAAGCGGGTCTGTAATTGGCTCAGTTCTCGATCTCTTTCCAGATCTAGACCCGTCTCTTCTGCCTGCTTGCGATCGGTGATGTCTATGGCTGTGCCAAGAATTTGTTCTGGTGTACCATCAGCATTTCTGGTAAAGACAATATCCCAAGTGTGAAGCCATCGCCATTCACCGTGGACGTTTTTTAAGAGCAATTCGTGTTCGAGTACCTCACCTTCTTTAGCATTGGCAAATCGTTCTTTGATTTCGGCAAGCTTAGGCAAACATTCTGGGTGAAAAATTTCTGTAAAAAACGTCGCTCCCATTGCTTGAATTTCTGACGGAGTATAGCCAAAACAGGCATAAGCTTGGCGATTGATGTAGACGTTGCGTTTTTGCTTTAGATCGAAGATGTAAATCAAAATGGGGGTTGTGTCAGCAATCTGGTGAATCAAACGCTTTCTTTTCCGCAGCACTAACTCGGCTTGCTTGCGATCGGTAATATCCCGCACCAACCAACCCAAAGCGACTGGTTTGCCTTCGCGATCGCGAATCGCACTCACCCGCAGAGTAGCGTTAATCAGTCCGTCATCACACGGCTGTAGCAGCACATCCCACTCTTGTACCGCACTGCTTTGGCGCAATCGCCTAGTCAGTTTAGAGTGAAACAGCCGACGCTGCTGCTCAGCGACGAAAATTACGAGCGGTTTACCCACCAAAAATTGTTGGGACACATTCAGTAGAGTGGCAGCGGCGCGGTTGGCTTCCTGAATCACCCCTTGTACATCTGTAACCAGGTAGCCGTCTGGTGCCAGATCGAACAACTCCTTATAGTACTGGCGTTCTGCTTCTGCTGCCTTACAAGCCGCCAGTTCCTCTTTTGAGGGGATGCAGTCATAAGTAGTTGGTTGAGAGGAAGAGTCTTCTTTGTCCTCCTTGTCGCTTTCGACTTTTGACTTTTGACTTTTGACTTCTACCTTTTCTTGGGCCACCTGTAGTGCTGACAAGGTGGTCTGACATTGCTCGCAGACTGTTTTGACAGGCTTTATCTTTTCTGGAATCAAAGACATCTCTACCTCTTTCTGTATTTCACCGAGCATGGCGCTACTCTCATCTCTGACTTAGTTTTCCCTCTGAAGCCCGAACTATCTGCGACGCCTGCTCAAAACCCTCACTATTAAGCGTAAGTTTATCGATTTTTTAAGTAAAGCAGATTTTGGATTTTAATGTGGTATAGCATGAAGCGATCGCGCCCATTCCACTATGAAAATGCCTAAGTCGCTTTTCAGGCTACCAGTCACAGTGGAACCCCTCCCCTAGCCCCTCCCCGCAACAGGGAGGGGAGAAATACTCCCCCTCTCCGAGGTCGGAGAGGGGGTTAGGGGGGTGAGGTTTGTCGCGTTTCATACATTTTCTTAATATTTGTCAAAAGCTGTAATAATTTAATGAAAGGGCAAATTTCCCTGCTTACCCTAAACGAGATTAGCGGTAAGTACATGGCGATTTTCCTAAAATAACTGTTTTTTATAATAGGCATCACCCTCAAAAAAAGGGACTGAGGTCACTTGTTTTTGTCCAAACATTGTTTAATCAGAGACCAGATTGTTTTAAATCATTCTGCCCTAAAGCAGATATTCAGTTTGTAGTTTTTGCATCCGTTCACTCTTAACATAGAAAGATATCTCCACTATGAGAATGCTCCTAGTCGAAGATAATTTGTTGGTTGCTGAAGCCTTATCAGAAGCCCTGACAGACCAGCGTTATGTAGTTGATGTTGTCCATGATGGAGAAGCCGCTTGGCATCAGGTCAAAACCCTTTGCTATGACTTGATTCTTTTGGATGTGATGCTTCCCGACCTGGATGGCCTTAGCCTTTGCAAACGACTGCGATGTCATGGTTATAGCCTACCTATTATCATGATTACTGCCCTCGACACTAGCACTGATAAAGTCAACGGTCTAGATGCCGGAGCGGATGATTATATTGTCAAACCCGTTGACCTACAAGAATTATTTGCGCGGATTCGCGCCTCCCTGCGACGGGGATTTTCTTCTTTGCCTCCGGTTCTGGGGTGGGGAAGTCTGCGTCTTGACCCCAGTACCTATGAAGTCGCTTATGAAGACCAATTCCTGCATTTGACCCCCAAAGAATACAGTCTGTTAGAGCTTCTTCTCCGTAACGGTCGGCGGGTATTGCCCCCTAGTGTCATTATTGAACGGATTTGGTCTCTTGAGGCTCCACCCGAAGAGAGTACTGTTAAAGCTCACATCAAAAGCTTACGCCAAAAATTCAGGTCTGTAGGAGCGCCAAAAGATTTGATTGAGACAGTCCACGGTGTCGGTTATCGCCTCAAACAAATCTCTTGAGAGATTTGGTATGTTGTTGCGCTTCATAGCTCTTTAAAGAACGCTGAAGCGCAACAACATATCTGACATATCACAGCTTAGTGGCACTTTCTAGCATTTGGATAGTGCCAGCGCTGGCATCAATTTCGACTTCGACACCGATCGGTAAGGTAAACTTATTTGGAATGTGACCGATCGCTGAACCGTACCAAGCGGGAATTCCCAAAGGAAGTATGTGTTCTCTCAGAACTTGGTTTAATGTCAGCGACTTCTCTGGATTTTTTGGATCGCAATCGGTGCATTGCCCAAAAATAAAGCCAGCAATTTGGTCAAGAATTCCCGCAAGTTTTAATTGAGTCAACATTCGGTCAACTCGGTAAACTTCCTCCTCAACTTCTTCCACAAACAAGATAGTTTTTTTCCAGTCAGGTAGGTAAGGAGAACCCACCATCGCCGCCAACACAGACAAATTGCCACCCACTAATTTCCCCTTAGCCTTTCCGGGGGTAATAGTTTCCACAAGGACTGCGGTTGGTTTAAGAGAATCCCGCACGAACAGCTTTTCTTCTGAGGTTGAGGCATTTTGCATCGTGACAGCTTCCCCATTAAACAGAATCCGCTTCACGTAATTTACTGTAAACTGATTCCAGGTCGATGTACCGACTGGGCCGTGAAACGTGACCATCCCACTTTTGGCATAAATTGCTAACAATAGGGAAGTAATATCGCTGTAGCCCATAATAATTTTGGGATTATTTCGGATTAATTTGTAATCCAATAATGGTAAAATGCGATTGCAGCCCCAACCGCCCCGTCCGGCGATAATTGCCTTAACTGATGAATCGGCAAACATAGCGTTGACATCAGCGGCCCGATCGATATCTTTGCCTGCAAGATAACCGTAGCGATCGAGAAGATGCGCTCCCAATTTGAACTTTAAACCTAAATCTGTCAGAGTTTGTTTAACTTCTTCAATATCTTCGGGAGGGGTGGGACTAGCGGGGTTGATCAATCCGACTGTATCGCCTACTTTGAGGCTGGGTGGTTTAATAATTGGTGATGGGGATGATTTAGCTTGGGCAATTTGCGGCAATTGGGCGGTTAATGCTGCGATGCTAAAAGCTGTGAGAAATTGGCGACGATTTAAAGTCATGTATAGATGATAGTTTATAGTAAAGTTTTGAGGATAGTAACGATATCTCGATCGGCCATACTAGGGAATTAAGTAACAACCTTAAGGTTTAAAGGATCGAACAGATTAACAACGCTCAATAAATTTTATTAAGTGTTCGTGAAACTCATCAGTTGCCCGCATATAGCAAGCATGACCAGCATTTTGTAATATTACCTTCTCACCATTTGGCATAACTTTGAGCAATTTGTCAGCTTCTTCTACAGAAACTATCCGGTCATTACTTCCCCAAATTGCCAGTGTAGGCACTTGGATTTCTTGAACTTGCTGAGTAAACCTGATAATGCCAACAGGAGCAACAGCGACAAACCCGCTTAACTTCTCTGAATTATTGACAAGAAAGGGAAGGCTGTAATTCCCACTCATGGAGGGAGATACTAAAATTGGTTTGTTTAATTTTAATATCTCGATCGATGCTAGCAAAAACTCTACATTAGATCCCGATATTCTCTCGGAACTTCCATAGCCAGGAAGATCGACAGCAACTGCTCGGTATCCTTCTTCAGATAATAGTTTCAGAGTACCGATTTCTTGCCAAGTTTGGGAGCTAAAACTTGCACCGTGGAGAAACAGTACCGATTTGGCATTGTTTGCTCCCGATTCAAGATAATGAATCTTTGCTCCTTGAATTTGCACAAATTGAGACTTGATATCTGTGTTCATAACTTTACCTTACATTCCCAAACGCAAAGCAGATGTTTTAACGGGCGCGTTTCATAATTTAATCATCTCATCATCTAGCTTATTTTAAGTAGCTTCTAAATTAGTCAGTGGGATTTGAAGTGTAACAGTGTCAACTGGCATATTTAGTATCTCATAGTATTCTAAATAAAGTTACTTCCGCTCATTAAGAGCCACATTCCTAGCATACCCCAAACACGCCAGGTTACTGTTCCCGTCTACACCAATCCAAATTACGACCGATTAGCAACTCTGTCATCTTGGCATGATGGGTATTTCTCATCGCCACAGTCTGCGTATCAAATCCATATTTCTGTGCCAGCTGCCGCACCTCTTCGGTAAGATCGTAAGTCATCAGGAAATCACCTGCGATCGCACTCACCACTCTAAACAATTCTTCATGGTCAATCTCGGAATAATTATATAGCCGACTCCCAGCCTTTTTCCCCGCTGCTGTATATGGCGGATCGATAAAAAACACCATATCAGTACGATGAGCATTTGCCTTTAAAACTTCCATTCCATCGCCTTCGATAAAAGTGATGCGTGAGCGCTTTTCTTTAATTTCCAGAATCCGCTTTTTCAGCGTCTCTGGATACCAGCGCGACCCCAGTCCTTTTCCATTCTCTCCACTTTTCAGCATTCCTGCACCCGCTGCCAAAATGCCACCGCGATTAATGCGGTTTTTTAAGATAGTCCGAAATGCCTTCTCTTGGATTAAAATACTATTTTTTGATAACACTGCTTTAACAGATGCTTCGCATAAAGTGAATGTAAAAATTTCATTTGCCAGCCACTCACCATCACCGTTAATAATAGTATGCCAAACAGCCGCAACTTCCTCATCTATTTCCACCATCTTCACATGATTTGCCAAATCTTCAAAAGCAACGGTGAGGCTGACAATACCACCACCAGCAAAAGGCTCAATAAACTCAGATGGTCGCGTTAGCAAACTGGTTAGCCATTTCCTAATTCGGGGTACAAGCCATGTTTTACCACCTGGATATCGGAAAGGACTGCGCTGGGCAACTGACGAAACATTGGTAATTCGATCGAGGTGGTTATTTTCAAAGAGGGATAGTTGTCGCATTTTAAAATTATCACATAATATCTAATAATGTGGGAGCGTCTGGAGGATTATCTAATCTTTCATCCAGCTTTGACTGTAAATGACCAATAAAATTCTCTATCGGGCCAGCTTCTGCAATTGTAATTCTTTCTAGTGCTGCTTGGAATAGAGTATAAACTGTCCGAGAGCGATATAGCTGATAACGGTTTGTCTCAGGATTGTGCTTGAGATCGTAAATTAGCCACGCGATATCGGCTTTTGCTATGTCAACTTCTGGCAAAGTAGGAAGCCTGTTAAAAAAGCTTTTGTGCAACGCTACAGCCTGTTTTTTAGCCCACGTTTTCAATATTCCTCCTTTATATATTAACTGCGGTGCCAAACGCTTGCGAGACGAAGATAGATAATCAGGACGCGGATAATTTCTTTGTACTCCCCAATCCATATTAGAGCGATTGGTTGGGTCTTCCATATAATACTCAAATGGCTGACGCACGTTGCCAGAAATGTAAACTGCTTGTATTTCCAATGCACCAAAATCAATTACGCGACCTCGTTCATCGTAGGCAACTAGAACCACATCAATATTGCCAGCCGACATTCCATTTTTATCATTGAGGCGAATTTCCGTGAGGGAAGTCCAAGTTGTGTTTTCTGGGAAAAAGAAGGCACCTGCATCCTCTGCAATCAACCAATCTTCACGCAAACGAATAGGGCAGGTAATGGCTACTTCATTGCCCTCAAATACACTGCAAACGCCTAACGGATCGTTGGCTTTATCCTTGGTGCAAGAAGGAACTTTATTGTTGTAAGGGCAAAGGCGATTTCGGCGGTAACGTTCTGCTTCAGGCGAAAGGTTGTTTGGAGGGAATCCAAAGACCTCTGCGAGGGGGTGCTTCGGCATTAGCGTTTTTTCTCATCTACTCACTTCACTACAGTTTACTGCTTTTTTCACTTTAGTAACCACCGTTTCTACATATTATTCTCTACTCAATATCGACAAAAACTGTGACAGCAGCAACAGCAATTAGCATTTCATCATTTTTATCGTTGAGGGAGGCAATTGCCCGACCCTGAACTATCATACCGCCTTGCTCAACGGTGAGCGTTTTGCGCCCAAAAGGTAGCACAGCTAATACTTCTGCTTCCCGTATTTGTTCTGGGTAAGGTACTGCTACTTGTACTTCGACAATCATTAGATCTGGGTCGCTTAAACCAGCGACTTCCCAGACACCAGGTAGGGCGTTGTGTGCGATCGCATTTCTTACAGCCCTTGCAGCCGCGACAGTCGGTTCCTGTCCGTGCTGATCTATTCCCATGCCCATCTCGATAATCAAGCGTTTGCGAGCCACAGCAACCTCTTTAGCGTTTGAATCTAACTTAGTCGAGCTGTACATTCTAGAATCAATCTTTGATTTATCAAAGCGTAGGGCTGAATGGACAGTGCTTGTCGAAAAGCTTGGATAGCTGTGCGATACTCTCCCAGTGCGGCATAGGACAACCCTAAGCCGTGCAGTGCGCCAAAGTGAATCGGGTTTAGCTTTATAACAAGCTTACAATCTTCGATCGCCTTTTTATACTCCCCTATTGTGTAGTAGAGAACCGCCCGTCGATTCCAAGCTTCTGCAAAATCAGGTATATCGGAGATAAGTTCTGTGAGTACGGTTTCAGCTTGGGAAACTTCTCCCGCTTCTAACAATATCTGAGCGCGTCGAAGCAGTTCAAAACCCATCATTCCCTTTTGGTGGAACCAAATGCGCCAGAGTTCTGATGTGGCCCGATCGCGGATACTTTCATCAGGGTCTTTCAAGTCTTCCAGTAACTGATTGATAGAGGGTTCACTCATAAATTTTGTTAATTAAAAATGGGCTAGTAAAGTCAAAATTCAAAAGTTAAAAGTCAAAAAAATAAAGAAGGTAAAAAAGGGTTTAGGCATATTTGGTATTACTCCCCCCAGATTTGGGGGGCAAGGGGGGCTTTTGCGTAAGTCCTGTTTCTTTATTTTTTAACCTTTTTTAATTCCAAATATTTCGCCAAAAAGGTTGCTGCTGTTGCTGACTTTGACTAACAGGCTGTTTTTTCCGAATATCATTAATATTCCACCCAGTCAGCTTAGCTAAAGTCTGCGCTTCTTGTTCAAATCTTGTAGCCAAAGCTCTTTTATATTGTTGTCCTGCTTCACA